>JAGRLM010000108.1 GCA_020441795.1 Nitratireductor sp. | reverse complement strand
ACAGCGGCATCCATGTCGGTCGGCTTCGCGGCCAAATCGATTTCCGGCTGGCTTTCCATTTTCCATCCCGCTTGAGGGCAGTTGCACCATACCTATCGCAGTGCGTGACCGGGGGCAAAGGGGTGGAAAAAATAAGTTTGGCCGCCGCCTCCCCGACAAGTCAGCCGGGGTCGGATCAGGTCTGAGCAGAACAGGTCAATGCATGTCAGGCGAATGTGACATCCTTCGAGAATGGCAAGGTGCGCAGGCGCTTGCCGGTCGCTGCATGGATGGCATTGGCAAGAGCGGGAATGGAAGGCGGCGTTCCCGGCTCACCAGCCCCGCCCATCTTGTGCCATGTCTCAAGGATTTCCACCTCAATCTGCGGGCACTGGCCCATCCGCATCGCGTCATAATCGGGAAAATTGGCCTGCTCCACCTCGCCATCGGCAAACGTGATTTCCTGGCCCATTGCCGAGGACAGGCCAAAGACGATGCCGGACATCATCTGCGCCTTGATGATCGAGGGGTCGATCGCTGTGCCGATGTCGATTGCGCACCAGACCTTTTCGATGCGAATGCCGGAATCTGTGTCGCGAACCTGAACAACCTGCGCCACCCATGACCCGAAAGACAGGGTGTGGGCGATGCCCATGCCCCTGCCCTTGGGCAGTTCGTAACCCCAGCCGGACATTTCGGCGACCTTCTTCAGCACGCCAATGGCAGCAGGATAGTCTGCCATCAGTTTCAAGCGCATTTCCAGCGGATCAACACCGGATGCCACCGCCACTTCATCCATGAAACTCTCATGGAAGAAGGCATTGAAGGAATTACCGACCGAGCGCCAGAAACCGACCGGAATTGGCAGGTCACTGACATGGCCTGAAACCCTGTAGTTGGCGATCTTGTAGGGCTGGTCATGTGAGCCTTCCGTTACGGTCTTGTCCGGACCCATGGGTGAGATGGAAGGAAAAGTCCGCTTCATCACGCTTTTAAGGATCGAGGGCGAGGCAATCCTGATATCAACTGCAGAAGGCCCCTCGCCCTTGACGATGCGCGCCCGCATGCTGGCAACGGCGGCAGGGCGATAGGTGTCGTGGCGCATGTCTTCTTCGCGCGTCCAAGTCACCTTGACGGGCTTGCCTTCGGTTTCCTTTGCCAGTTCGACGGCATAGAGCGAAAAGTCCACTTCGGCACGGCGACCAAATCCGCCACCCATATAGGTGGTGTGCACGCGCACATCCGCAGCCTCTACGCCAACCAGCGGTGCGGCTGCCATCTGGATGATGGTGGGTGACTGGTTCGGCGACCAGATTTCCAGAATGCCATCTTTCCACTGTGCAGTAGCGTTCATCGGCTCCATGCAGGCATGGGCGAGCCATGGTGCCTGGTATTCGGCGTCAATGACTTCCTCGCGCGGAGCATCGGCAAATGCTGTTTCCGCATTGCCATCATCGCGCAGGGAAAAGGATGGCGATGCTTTGAGCCTGGCCGCCAGCTCGGCGAACATTGCCTCGCTGTCAAGCGGATAGCTTGCCTGCTCCCATTCGATATCCAGTGCCTCCGCTCCCTTGAAGGCCGCCCAGGTATTGTTGGCGATAACGCCAAATCCGCTTCCCTGATTGGTTGTAATCGGCACCACCTTGACGACACCGGGAACGGCCATCGCCGCATCGGCTGAATATGTCGAGGCTTTCGAGCCGAAACGCGGTGACATGCGAACGGTGGCGTAAAGCATTTCGGGCAGGTCGACATCGATGCCGAACTGGGCGCTGCCTGTTACCTTCGCCGGAATATCGGTGCGTGGGACAGGTTTGCCGAGGACTTTCCACTGGGCGGGATCGCGCAGTTTCATGTCTGAGGGCGGCGCATGCCGCAGCGCCTCATTGGCCAATTCGCCATAGGTCACGCTTTTGCCGGAAGCGGGATCGCGGATTTCGCCATTTGCAATCTCAAGGCTTTCGGCATGGGCACCCAGATGGGCGGATGCAGCAGCGAGCAGCATGTGGCGCGCAGCACAGCCTGCCATGCGCATCTTGTCATATCCATCGCGGATCGAGGACGAGCCGCCGGTTACCTGAAGACCCAGAACCTTTGAAATGGGATAGGCAGCAGACCGCATAGTCTCCGCCAGAAACCCCTCGTCAAATGTCGGGAACGGGCCGCCATCTTCCAGCATCGCCGAATTGAAGTAGGCAAAACTGGCAGGGCCGTGCTCCACCTTCACGCTGGCCGGGTCAACATCAAGTTCCTCTGCGACCAGTGCCGCCAGCGAGGTATGGATGCCCTGCCCCATTTCAGCGCGGGGCGCGATGATGGTGATGGTATTGTCGGTCGCAATTTTCACGAACGGGTTGAACGTCGTCTCGCCGGAAGCAAGGTCGCGCTCCAGCGGGTTGGGATAATCACGGCTGACATAGTAATATCCGAATGCGACACCGCCTGCGACTGCTGCAGCACCAACGAGGAATGTGCGTCTTGCTATCTTTGCAATGCCCATGATCATGCTCCCTCGATGGTGGCGGCGCGGCGGATGGCGGCGCGAATGCGGGGATAGGTACCGCAGCGGCAAAGATTCCCGCTCATGGCGTCGTCGATGTCGGCGTCGCTTGGATTGGGCTTTTCCGCGAGCAACGCAACCGCCGCCATGATCTGGCCGGACTGGCAATAGCCGCATTGTGGCACCTGTTCCGCGATCCAGGCTTCCTGGACACGGTGAAGCTTCTCAACGCTTCCAATGCCTTCGATGGTGGTGACTGCACCAGTGACATCGCCAATGGCAGTCTGACAGGAACGGACTGGCACCCCGTCAATGTGAACCGTACAAGCGCCGCAAGCAGCAACACCGCACCCGAATTTGGTTCCCTTCAGGCCGACTATGTCACGCAATGCCCAGAGCAAGGGCATTTCCGGGTCATCGCCCACATCGACACTGTTTCCATTAATGACCAATTTCATGATTGCCCCTTCTCCGCGAGGTTGCAGCAGGATCGCTCCAGACTTCCCTCGTAAACACATAGAGTGACAAGACTTGGGTCCCAAGGGGGCGGGAACATTATTTTCTGAAAAACCCGGTTGGATTTTCGGAAAATACAGCCACAGATTGAGCCAATCCCTTCACTTTTTGGAGGAACCACTCGTTAAGCTTCAATCGTATAGAATGAAGTCCAATTTGGGGGCTTTCATGAACACTCAGCCACATTTGCGAACAGTATCGGCCAACGAACCGCCGCTACCGGGACTGCAACACCGCAAGCGCACGCAAGGATATGTCGTGCATTGCGATGGGCAACGCGCGGTGCTGATGGCGCATGTCAATCCGGATATCGAACATATGGAAAACTACTGGGCCGTTGGCCAGCTGGTTTCCATCTGGGAAGGACATAACCGCGTTGTCGGTCAGACCTACAAAGTGGAATCGCATGAATCTGCCTGGGCTGAAGAAGGCGAAAACACGGTTCTGGTGCATATCGAACTGGTCGGCGAAATCACCCAGCGCGACGAACACACCGCCACGTTTTCAAGCGGCATCGCCAATTATCCCCGCATGGGTTCGATTGGCCATCGTATCCGCGCCAATGACCTTGAAGCGATTTACCAGAACGAATCCGACAACACGATTTCGGTCGGCAGCCTGACACAGGAATCAACCATCGAGGCGAAAATCGACCTCGACAAATTGCTGACCCGGCACTTTTCGGTGGTCGGTTCAACCGGCGTGGGCAAATCGACATCGGTGTCGCTGATCCTTCGCAAGGTAATTGCCAAGCGCAAGGACATCAGGGTCCTCATCCTTGATCCACACAACGAGTTCACTGCCGCCTTTGCCAATGAATCGGTGGTGAAGGATTCATCGAACTTGCAATTGCCATTCTGGTTTTTCATGTTTGATGAATTTACCGAAGTCGTGTTTCGCGGACAGAAGGGCGTCGAAGCCGAATCGGAAATGCTGCGTGACCTGGTAGCCGAAGCCAAGGAACGCTATGTCGAAGGCAATAGCAGCGGTGGATCGTCGGCATCACTGATGCGCAAGGGCATCAGCAAGACCGGCTTCACGGCTGATTCGCCCGTTCCCTACCGGATGATCGACTTGTTCAAGATCATCGACGAGAAACTCGGCCTGCTCGACGGAAAGGCTGACCGGCCCATTCTGAAATCGCTGCGTGATCGCCTGACATCCATCTCGCGCGATCCGCGCTTCGCCTTCATGTTCGGGGCTGCAAATTCCGGTGGCGACCGAATGGTCGAAATCGTATCGGACCTGTTCCGCGTGCCGCAGAACGAGAAGCCGATCAGCGTTATCGACATGTCGGGCCTGCCATCCGAAGTGGTAAGCTCGGTGGCGGCTGTCCTGTGCCGCCTCGCCTTTGACCTGGCGATGTCATCGCAAGGCGGCATCCAGACACTGGTCGTGTGCGAAGAAGCGCACCGCTACATTCCGTCTGATCCCGATGCCGGTTTCTGGCCGACGCGCCAGGCTATTGCCCGCATAGCCAAGGAAGGCCGCAAATACGGGGTCTATCTCGGCATCATCACCCAGCGCCCGAGCGAACTTGATCCGACAATCCTTTCACAGTGCAATACCGTGTTTGCGATGCGGCTTTCCAACCAGGCCGACCAGAAGATCATTGGTGGCGCGATGACCAATGGCGCACAAAGCTCGGTGGCATTCCTGGCCTCGATTGCAAACCGTGAAGCGATTGCATTCGGGGAAGCGTTGAAAACACCAATGCGCCTGACATTCGAGACCATTGCCAAGGAAAACCTGCCAGGCAGCCATATCTACGAAATGCAGGAAAAGGTACGGAACGGCCTCGAAATCGATGTCGCGACCGTCATTGGGCGAATGCGCGACTCGGATACACGCTCTGCAGGCAGTTCCCGCGACGAGGAGAGCTTCATGGCGCAGACCAGCACGGGCGGCGAACCACCATTGCCGCAGCGTGGCGACGCGCCCCTGCAGCAACGCGGGGAAGCGCCGATCCAGCGCCAGCAATACGCGGACGGATATCGTCCGGCATCGCCGCAGCCAGGCGCGCAATTGCAATCACCTGCCCCGCGCCAGCCAGAACAGACGCGGCCGCCGGTTTTCGAGGACAACGCATCCGGCAAATCTCCCGAACCGATGTTTGCGCCGCGCCCCTGGCCGGAGCGGGACGCGAATGCCCGACCCACCGGCGGAAGCAGCCTGATCAATTCGTTCAGATCGCGCAATTGAGACGATCCATGCAACAAAAAAGCCGACGGAAAATCCGTCGGCTTTTTTTTGGTGCGGTCGAGAAGACTCGAACTTCCACCCCGGTTAAAGGACAGCGACCTCAACGCTGCGCGTCTACC
>JAGRLM010000107.1 GCA_020441795.1 Nitratireductor sp. | reverse complement strand
GCGATTGCTGAACTTGCAAGAGACCTGAATGCATTGCGGGACATATCGCTCAAATGGCCCAATGACGTTCTGGTTTCGGGCAAGAAGGTCAGCGGTATTTTGCTGGAGTGCCACGAAATTGACGGCAAGACGGTGGTAATTGCCGGTATTGGGGTCAATTGTGCAAACCACCCGCCGGAAACGCTGCATCGGGCGACTGACCTGGTATCAGAAGGCCTGGCGGTTTCACCCGATGCATTGTTCGAGCGGGTCGCGCGTCATTTAGATCAATTGCTGGTCCAGTGGGATTGCGGGGAAGGTTTTTCCGTTATCCGCGAAAAATGGCTGGCAGAGGCTTCCGGGCTTGGCGAACGTATTTATGTGAAGATGCCGGGCAGGGAAGTTTCCGGCATTTTTGAAACCATCGACCCGGACGGGTATATGGAACTCGAGCTTGACGACGGCAGTCTGGTCAAGATTTCGGTTGGAGACATCTTCTTCAACCAGGCAAACCACACAGGGAATTGAGAACACATGGCTGAATCCGAACTGCTTTTCGTCCCGCTTGGCGGTGTGGGCGAAATCGGCATGAACCTTGCGCTTTACGGCTATGGTGAGGGAAAGAAGAAATCCTGGATCATGGTCGATTGCGGGGTGACATTCCCCGGTCCCGATTTGCCAGGGGTTGATCTTGTTCTGCCGGATATCCGTTTTGCGATGGAACTGGGAGATCAGTTGAAAGGCATCGTGATCACGCACGCCCATGAGGACCATTACGGCGCCATCCTGTCGCTGTGGCCGATGCTCAACAAGCCCGTCTGGTGCACACCGTTCACCGCAGGCATGCTTGAATCCAAGGCAAATTCGGAACCCGGCGCGCCGAAAGTGCCGCTGAATGTCTATCGCGCCGGACAAAAGTTCAATGTAGGTCCGTTCGAAATCGAGGCGGTGCATGTCACGCATTCGATTCCCGAGCCGGTATCGCTCGCCATCAAGACGCCGCTAGGCAAGGTCATCCATACAGGTGACTGGAAACTCGACAGTGAGCCCTCGCTGGGGGCAGACACGGATGAGGCCGCCTTCACCCGCCTTGGCGATGATGGCATTCTCGCGCTGATCTGCGATTCGACCAATGCCATGCGCGGGGGCAAGTCCCCGACAGAGCAATCCGTATCCGACAGCCTTGCCGAGATCATCACCCAGGCAAAGGGCAGGGTGGCAATCACCACCTTTTCCTCCAATGTCGGGCGCATTCGCTCCATTGCCCATGCGGCGCAAAAGGCCGGCCGCAAGGTAATGGTGATGGGCCGCTCGATGCGCAGGGTTTGCGATGTGGCAGAAGAACTCGGCTATCTCGAAGGTCTGGACGAGTTCATCAGTGAAGATGAATTCCAGGCGCTGGACCGCTCGAAAGTCGTGATTATCCTGACAGGTAGCCAGGGTGAGGACCGCGCTGCACTTGCCAAATTGTCCCGTGATGACCATCCACGGGTTCATCTGACGGCAGGTGATCTGGTGGTCTATTCCTCGCGTACGATCCCGGGCAATGAAAAGCCGATCAACGAGACGAAGAACCGACTGATCGACATGGGCGTGGAAATCATCACTGATGATATCGCCCTTGTCCATGTGTCGGGGCATCCGCGGCAGGAAGAAATGGAAAGAATGTATTCCTGGGTAAGGCCGCAGATATCGGTGCCGGTGCATGGTGAAGCGGCGCATTTGTCTGCGCATGCAGCCCTTGCTGCCGGTTTTGGGGTTCCGCAGGTGGCACCCGTGCGCAACGGCAATATTCTTAGGCTAGCGCCCGGACCTGCCGAAATTGTTGGGGATGCGCCGCATGGCCGAATCTACAAGGATGGCAATGTCATCGGCACTGACGAGGATATTGGCGTTGGCATGCGCCGCAAACTGTCGTTTGCCGGTATCGTGGCCTGCTCGATCGTGCTGGACCAGAAGGGGCGATTAGCTGATGATATCGACATATCATTGCACGGCTTGCCGGAATTCACCCCTGCGGGCGAGCCATTTGACGACATCCTGTTTGATGCTGCTTCGAACGCTGTGGAAGCGTTGCCAAATGGCCGCCGCAAGGATGATGAGTTGATCATGAATGCAGTCGAAAAATCAGTCAGGGCCGTGGCCCGTGACCAATGGGGCAAGAAACCCGTCGTTACGGTTTTTGTCGCGAGGATCTGAGCCATGATCGGCAGGTTGAATCATGTGGCGATTGCGGTGCCGAACCTTGAGGCAGCGACAAGCCTTTATGCCAATACGCTGGGCGCGAGCACCAGTGCACCGCAGGCTCTGCCGGAACACGGAGTGACGGTGGTTTTTGTGGAACTTCCCAACACCAAGATTGAACTTCTGGAGCCATTGGGAGAGGGATCGCCGATTGCAGCCTTTCTGGAGCGCAATGCGTCAGGCGGCATACACCATATCTGCTATGAGGTTGATGACATCCTTGCGGCGCGTGACCGCCTGAAATCGGAAGGTGCGCGGGTGTTGGGCGATGGCAATCCCAAGATCGGCGCCCATGGAAAACCGGTCCTGTTTCTGCATCCGAAGGACTTCAACGGCACATTGGTCGAACTCGAACAGGTCTGAAACACATGAGTCTCTTTACGGCTTTCGCAGTTTATTTCATCATCTGGTGGCTGACACTCTTCATCGTGCTGCCATTCGGGATACAGAGCCAGGCGGAGGCAGGCGAGCGCTTGCAGGGCACGGATCCAGGCGCGCCGGTGAATCCACGCTTGTGGCGCAAGCTGCTGATCAACACGCTGGTAGCCGGTCTGGTTTTTGCTGTCTGGTATTTTGTGACCCGGGTGCTTGGCTACGGCATCGATTCCTTGCCGAGCATCTTCCCCGAGGATCGCTAGAAAAACAAAAGCAGGGCACGAGGGCCCTGCGAAAGTTTGCGTGTCCTGGATCGCTTTGCGTATTCATCTTGCGACAGCAACGCCGGCTGCAGTTTCCCGCGCCAAAGACCCATATCCTCCCAAGACTTGAGACCGCTATTCAGGCTGGTTAGCCAGCTTCTCTTTGCGATGATGTTAAATCACAATGTCACGTGATTGTCATGTCCAAACTGGCAATCCATGCACAGTTTTTACGCTTTTGGGCAAAGTTTCAGCGTTTTGGCGGATTGGGTCCTGCAATGGCACCCCATGGTCCGCGTGATATGGCGTGGCGGGCTTGTGCAAGATCAGGGTGCAGCTTAATAGGGAAGCACAAATTTTGCCGGAATCGGCAATGATGAAGAGCTTGTTCAACCTGGTATCCAGTTTCGGCCCCGGAAATGTTCGACTGAGCGACCGACAGGGCTGGATTGTTCCGAAAACCCATTGCTGCGGATTTCCCATGCGTTTGTCCCGTTATTTCCTGCCGCTTCTCAAGGAAACTCCCAAGGAGGCCGAGATCATTTCCCACCGCCTGATGCTGCGGGCCGGAATGATACGCCAGCAGTCGGCGGGAATTTATTCGATGTTGCCGCTGGGCCTGAAGGTACTGAACAAGGTCAACCAGATCATAAGGGAAGAACAGAACCGGTCAGGTGCTGTTGAAATCCTGATGCCGACAATCCAGTCTGCGGATTTGTGGCGCGAAAGCGGTCGCTACGATGATTACGGCAAGGAAATGTTGCGCATCAAGGATCGCCATGGGCGCGACATGCTGTTCGGTCCGACCAATGAGGAAATGGTCACCGATATTTTCCGCTCCTATGTCCGCTCCTACCGAGATTTGCCGCTGAACCTTTATCACATCCAGTGGAAGTTCCGCGACGAGGTGCGCCCACGTTTCGGGGTAATGCGCGGCCGCGAATTTCTGATGAAGGATGCCTATTCCTTTGACCTTGACGAGGCTGGCGCGCGTGCCGCCTACAACAGGATGTTCGTTGCCTATCTGCGAACTTTCGCGCGGCTGGGGCTGAAAGCCATTCCGATGCGGGCTGATACCGGGCCGATTGGTGGCGACATGAGCCATGAATTCATCATCCTCGCCGATACCGGCGAAAGCCAGGTGTTCTGTCACAAGGATTATGTCGACATGGCAGTTCCAGGTGCCGATGTCGATTTCCGCAATGATGGGGAACTCGCAGACATCGTTACGCGGTGGACGACACCCTATGCGGCTACGGAAGAAATGCATGACGAGGCGCAATGGGCGCAAATCGGCGAAGGCAATGGCCTGTCGGCGCGTGGCATCGAGGTCGGGCACATCTTCTATTTCGGCACCAAATATTCTGAACCGATGAATGCCAGGGTGATGGGTCCTGACGGCAAGGAACATTTTGTTCATATGGGTTCATACGGCATTGGCCCAACACGGCTGCTGGCAGCAATCATCGAGGCTTTCCACGATGATGCCGGAATTGTGTGGCCAAAGGCTGTTGCGCCGTTTGATGCCGGGATCATCAACATGAAGGTCGGAGACAGTGCGGTCGATCGGGTATGCGACGAGCTTTATGCCCAGCTTACCGCAAGAGGGCTTGATGTGCTGTATGATGACACTGACAACCGTGCCGGAGCCAAGTTCGCTGCGCTTGATCTGATCGGCCTGCCCTGGCAGGTGATTGCGGGTCCGCGCGGCGTTGGCGAAGGGACGGTTGAACTCAAGCGGCGTTCGGACGGAGAGCGCATGGTCTTGAGCGTTGAAGAAGCAATCAACCGTCTGGCAGGAGAATATGCGGCTTGACCATGTTGCATGAACCGGCATCAGGGGCGGGGCTGGTTCCTGCGGATGAGAGACATGTAGTGCGGGCGCCCGGTCCGTTTTCGGCATTCGAATGGCTGCTTGCCGGTCGCTATCTCAGGGCGCGGCGCAAGGAAGCCTTCATTTCGGTGATTGCCGGCTTCTCCTTCATCGGCATCATGCTCGGCGTTGCGACGCTGATCATTGTCATGGCTGTCATGAACGGCTTCAGGGCGGAGCTTCTCAACCGCATTCTGGGCATGAACGGCCACATGATCGTGCAGCCGGTTGATTATGATCTCAAAGATTATGAAGCGGTTGCCAAGCGGATTTCCGGGGTTGACGGTGTGCGGCTCGCCGTGCCGCTGGTTGAAGGCCAGGCGCTGGTCTCGGGCCAGCGTGGCACTGCGGGAACGGGCGCACTCATTCGTGGCGTTCGTGAAGCTGATCTGCAGCAGATCAAGGGTATTTCCGGCAATATCAAGGAAGGAACTCTGGAAGGTTTCGATTCCAGCGAGGGAATTGCTGTCGGGATAAGGCTGGCGCAGAATCTGGGATTGCATGCCGGTGACATGATGACGGTGATATCTCCGGAAGGCGATGTGACGCCGTTTGGCACCACACCGCGTGTCAAGGCCTATCCGGTCACTGCGATCTTTGAGATCGGCATGAGCGAGTATGATTCCTCCATTGCCTATCTGCCGCTTGCCGAAGCGCAATTGTTCTTCAATTCTGAGGACAAGGTGACGGCAATAGAGATTTACGTGGATAATCCGGATGATGTGGGGAGCATGCGTGAGGCGGTGAGCCAGGCAATCGAGCGACCTCATTTTCTCGTGGATTGGCGACAGAGGAACCAGAGTTTCTTCACCGCGCTTCAGGTAGAGCGCAATGTGATGTTCATGATCCTGACACTGATAATCCTGGTGGCTGCGCTCAACATCATTTCCGGCCTGACCATGCTGGTAAAGGACAAGGGCAGGGATATTGCCATCCTGCGTACCATGGGCGCGACGCGCTGGTCGATCATGCGGGTCTTCATGATGACTGGATCAGCCATCGGCATTTCCGGCACGATTGTCGGGGTCATTCTGGGCGTGGTTGTCTGCCGCAATATCAAGGCTATCCAGAATTTCGTCGACTGGATTGTTGGCGGTCATGTCTGGGACCCGACGGTGCGCTTCCTTTCCGATATCCCGGCGCGCATGGATATGGGCGAAACTGTCGCCATTGTTGCGATGGCGCTGGTCCTGTCATTTCTGGCAACGATCTTTCCGGCATGGCGCGCCGCAAGGCTCGATCCGGTGGAGGCGCTTCGCTATGAGTGAGCCGGTACTTGCCATCCGCGATGTGCGGCGCGCCTATCGCGAAGGGCCTCGGGAACTCGTGGTGCTGGAAAATGCCAGCCTTGATCTTCATGCGGGCGAACTAGTTGCACTGGTAGCACCTTCTGGTACCGGCAAGTCGACGCTGCTGCATCTTGCCGGATTGCTGGAACGGCCCGATGGCGGCGACGTTCATATTGCCGGCAAGGCAACGCGTGCAATGGCAGATCGCGAGCGTACGCTGATACGGCGCAACGAGCTTGGATTTGTCTACCAGTTCCACCATTTGCTGCCGGAATTTTCGGCGATTGAAAATCTGATGGTGCCGCAGATGATACGCGGCGTTTCACGCGATGTGGCTAGCCAGCGCGCGGCCGAATTGCTGGATTACATGCGGATCGGTGAAAGGGCAGCCCATCGCCCGGCCGAGCTGTCTGGCGGTGAACAGCAGCGTGTGGCGATTGCCCGTGCCGTTGCCAATGCGCCAAGGCTGTTGCTGGCTGATGAGCCGACGGGAAATCTTGACCCGGAGACATCCAGCCATGTTTTCTCCATGCTGGAGACGCTGGTGCGCTCGACCGGCCTTGCGGCGCTGGTGGCAACACACAATCACGAGCTTGCCCGGCGGATGGACCGCTGCGTTACCCTGGATCACGGGCAGATAGTTTCGTATCAACCGTGAACAGAAAAAGAACAAAAAGGCATTGACAGCGAGAACAAAAGAGAACATACAGTGAAGCACTGACGCAACACGCCGCTATTGCGGCCTTATGGAGGGACCCGTCATGTATGTTTCGCTTCGCGATATCGCCTCGCTTGCCACCATCAGCCTTTTTCTCACGGCCATCTTCACCTGGGCCGACATTCTCAAGGCGGTAGCCTGAACCGGGATAGCAGGGGAAATGGTCGCCCGGCTTTTATGGCGGCGACCAATTTGCTTGCCGTGATCCTTGCGTGGCCTATGATCGGGGACGATTCCCGAAATGGTCATGACAGGGTTGGTCCGGCAAGATGGTTACAGAACGCGGCGCGAGAGAGACTGCGGATTCGGGCACGGGTCGTGCGGCAGTCAAAGGTTCCGGAAAGAGCCCGGTAAAAGGCCCGGGATTTGTTCACCTGCACGTGCATTCGGCCTTCTCCTTGCTCGAAGGTGCGATACAGCTGGCCAAGGTTGTCGAGCTTGCCGTTGCTGATCGCCAGCCTGCAATTGCGATAACGGATCGCAACAATCTGTTCGGGGCGCTGGAGTTTTCCGAAAAGGCGGTCGGCAAGGGTTTGCAGCCTTTGATGGGTGTTAAACTGGCAGTCGATTTCGCCGACGGCATGGATAGCCGGCCGAGATCGGGTTTCCTGCCTTCTCGCTACCTGGTCCTTCTGGCGATGAATGAAGAGGGCTTCGGCAACATCACCAGGCTGGTTTCGAAAGCACATCTTGATAGTGTCGATGGCGGCGAAGACGAGCAAAGGGTCGCGCAGCAAGGGCCGCATGTGGGTTTTGGCGATCTGGAGCGGCTCAATGCCGGGATCATCGTTCTGACGGGTGGTCCGGACGGTCCGCTCGACTGCCTTCTTGATGATGAGCATGGCGAAGCTGCCAGGGCCAGGCTTTTGCGGCTCAAATCCGTCTTCGGCGACCGACTTTACCTCGAATTGCAGCGCCATAGCCAGGACATGCGGGAACGCAGGATCGAGGCGCAGTTGCTGGCGCTGGCCTATGCGGCAGATGTTCCACTTGTTGCAACCAACCAGTGCTATTTTGCGCGGCGGGAGGATTTCGAGGCACATGACGCGCTGATCGCCATAGCGGAAGGCAGTGTTGTCGCATCCGAAGACCGGCGCCGGCTCAGCCCCGAGCATTTTTTCAAGAGCCGGGCGGAAATGATGATGCTCTTTGCCGACTTGCCCGAGGCACTTGAAAACACCGTCGAAATTGCCCAGCGATGCGCTTTCCGTGCGCGCAAGCATGATCCCATCCTGCCACGCTTTACCGGCGAGAGCGATGATCCGGCTGCAGCAGTTGCTGCGGAATCGGAAGAGTTGAAATCGCAGGCGCGCGAAGGTCTGCACCAGCGAATGCAGATGTTCGAACCGGCTCCCGGTTTCTCGCGCGAGGACTATGACAAGCGACTGGAATTCGAGCTTGGCATTATCGAGCAGATGGGTTTTCCGGGCTATTTCCTGATCGTTGCCGATTTCATCAAATGGGCCAAGGCGCAGAATATCCCGGTAGGGCCGGGGCGTGGTTCGGGTGCCGGGTCGCTGGTCGCATGGGCGCTGACGATCACGGATATAGATCCGATGCGGTTTTCGCTGCTGTTCGAGCGCTTTCTCAATCCCGAACGTGTTTCAATGCCGGATTTCGATATCGACTTCTGCCAGGAGCGACGCGAGGAAGTGATCCGCTATGTCCAGGAAAAATACGGGCGCGGGCAGGTGGCGCAGATCATCACCTTCGGTTCGCTGCAAGCGCGTGCCGTGTTGCGCGATGTCGGTCGCGTGCTGCAAATGCCTTATGGGCAGGTAGACCGGCTTTGCAAACTGGTGCCGTCCAATCCGGCCAATCCGGTTTCACTGAAAGATGCCATCCTCGGTGAGCCGCGCTTGCGCGAAGCACAGCGGGAAGAAGAGATAGTCGGAACATTGTTCGATATCTCGACGCGTCTCGAAGGGCTTTACCGCCATGCTTCGACCCATGCAGCGGGTATCGTGATCGGTGACCGGCCGCTTGAAGAACTGGTGCCACTATATCGTGATCCGCGATCCGACATGCCGGTCACGCAATATTCGATGAAATGGGCGGAGGCTGCCGGTCTCGTCAAATTCGACTTTCTTGGTCTCAAGACGCTGACCGTCATTCGCAAGGCCATTGAATATATCGCGCAGCGCGGCGATGTGATCGACATTGCAGCGATTCCCATCGACGACAACAAGACCTATGAAATGCTTGCGCGTGGCGAAACGGTTGGCGTGTTCCAACTGGAATCGATGGGAATGCGCAAGGCGCTGATCGGCATGAAGCCTGACCGCTTCGAGGACATCATCGCACTTGTCGCGCTGTATCGGCCGGGCCCCATGGATAATATTCCGGTCTATAACGACCGCAAGAACGGGCTGGAAAAGGCAAGCTATATCCATGAAAAGATAGAGCCGGTGCTGAAGGAGACGCATGGCGTCATCATCTATCAGGAACAGGTGATGCAGATTGCGCAGATCCT
>JAGRLM010000106.1 GCA_020441795.1 Nitratireductor sp. | reverse complement strand
TCGCCAATTATTACGGCTGCATGTACACGCGCCCGCGCCACATCTTCCCCGAAAAGGACAAGGGGCCGGGTTCGGAATCGACCTCCAAGCCCCATTTCATGGATGACCTGTTGGCGGCAGCCGGTGCCGAGAATGTTGACTATCCGTTGAAAACGTCATGCTGTGGCGGTGCCCATGCGCTGTCGGACAGCGATACCTCCACCAAGCTTGTGTTGAACCTGCTCGAGACGGCGGAAGCCTGCGGGGCCGATGTGATCGCGACGGAATGCCCGACATGCCATACCGGCCTCGAAATGCACCAGGTGCGGGCCGAAAAGGTTCTGGGCCGCAAGACCAGCGTGAAGATATTGTATTTCACCCAGCTTCTCGGTCTGGCCATGGGCCTCTCACCGAAAAAGGTTGGCGTGCATGAGAATTTTTCCGACTCCATGACCTTGATCAAGGAAAAGGGTCTGGCATGAGTGCGAATATGCAAGTCAATGAAAGGGTGCCATTGTCGATTGAGGAGATCCTCGACGCGGTGGACGGATTGTTGGCGAGCCCGGACGAGGTGCTGCTGAACAATCCGCAAACCGTAGCAGGCGATCTTCTTGCAATGGGAGAAGACATTCTGGATGCCTGGATCAGAGCGGCTGGCAATCAGCCGACGATGAAGAAATCCGAAGGTTTTCGCCTCCTTGCATTGCACAAGCAGGCCTCGAGGGGCGATCCGTCTTTCAATGCCTGTCGTGAGACATGTCGGGAAATAGTGTATCATCATAATGTGGTGCTCGCCGATCCCGATTGCCTTGCAGTGGCAAAGACCCTGCGCCTTGGCGCAATGGTGGTGCGCCACCTGGCATTGTTTGCAGGCGGCAAGCTTGAAAATGCCGGGCTTGGAGAATTCTGTTGTTCGTCTCGCGGTATCAGGCAGGCTGATGATGCGATGACAAGAGGTATGAAATCATTGGACAGGCCGGATCACACCCGGCTGTAATCAAGGAGCAGGCGAATGCCCGTTGTAAGAGGCTGCAATCTACCCGACGATCTTCTTTATGACGTCGACAACAATCTTTGGTACCGGCCCAATGGCGACGGCACCTACACGGTTGGCATGACCATGATCGCAACCGGCATGGCCGGGCAGCTCGTCGCATTTACAGCCAAGAAGGCCGGGAAGACCGTCAATGCCGGCAAGTCCTGCGCCACCATTGAATCCGGCAAATGGGTCGGACCTGCAAAGATCGCCTTTGACGCTGAGATCGTCGCTGTAAACGATACCTTGAGCGAGAATCCGAAGCTGGCCAATTCCGACACTTACGGTGAAGGCTGGATGGTCAAGGTGAAACCGTCCGATGACAGCGCAGTCGCATCGCTGACACCGGGCACCGCAGTTGCCGGGCCATACGAGGCGAAGATGGCTGCAGACGAATTTGCCGGTTGCGCCTGATCGCAGGTCTTTACACGGATCGGCGCCCGCTGCGCCGGATGGGCCGGCCAGACCGGCATGGAGGTAGGAATGTCCGCTGAAGCCAATGCAAAATCGATGTCCATCATCGTCACCAAGGGGACGCTCGACTGGGCATATCCCCCATTCATTCTGGCGACCACCGCCGCAGCGATGGGCCTTGAAGTAACAATGTTCTTTACCTTCTATGGGCTGACATTGCTCAAGAAGGATTTGAACCTGAAAATTTCCACCCTTGGCAATCCGGCGATGGAAATGCCGATGATGGGCATGCATATGGCGCTGCCGAACATCGTTTCCGCCCTTCCAGGCGTTGATGGCCTTGCAACCGGAATGATGAAGAACCTCATCAAGAAAAAGGGTGTCGCATCAATCGAGGAATTGCGCGACATGGCGCTGGAGGCCGATGTCAACATGATCGCCTGCCAGATGACCATGGATCTGTTCGAATACAAGCGCGAGGACATGATCGAAGGTCCGTCCATCGGTGGTGCGGCAAGCTGGGTCGAGGTCGCCACCAAAAGCGACATCAATCTGTATATCTGAGTGGAGAAATCATAATGGCTGATCAAGTACTCGACACCAAGGGCCTCAATTGCCCGCTTCCAATCCTCAAGGCCAAGAAGGCCCTGAAGGAATTGCCAACGGGCGGTACCCTGGAAATTCACGCAACCGACCCGGGCTCAGTCAAGGATTTCGAGGCATTCTGCCGGACAACCGGCAACGAGCTGATGGAGTCCAAGATGGACGGCTCGACCTATGTTTTCCTGATCAAGCACACGAACTGAAACCAGGATTACCCGGTTTTGCGCAACGACCGCCTTTTGTGAGGCGGTCGTTTCGTCATGTGCAGAATTCGTCGTAAAGAACCTTGATGATGCGCATCGTACGCTTGTCTGACAGCGAATAGATGATCGAACGACCGGAGCGTTCGAAATCGACCATTCCTTCTTCTCTCAGCCTTGCCAACTGTTTGGATACCGCTGCCTGCGGAACGCCAACCAGTGCTTCCAGTTCGCCCACACTGGCTTCTCCCTCCGCGAGCCTGCACAGGATGACAAGGCGGACCGGATGCGACAGCGACTTCAGGAACGCAGTCGTGTGTTCGGCATTTTCCAGCATGTGACTGGAAACGGCCGGGCTACTGCCAATCGCGTTTTCATGCGCTTCTGCGCCAGGTAGAGTTGTACCCATTGATATTCCGGTTCTTTTGCGTTGTCTGAAACTTGCATGCGCGACTGCAGGAAGATTGCAATGCCGCAAGTCTGGTTTTCCGTGGGCCGCTGCCCATTATCACGCTGCTGCAGCGACGGCTTCTTCCATGGCCGCAAGAAATTTCGCCACTTCGCCTTCGCTGTTGTAGTGGCACAAGGATACCCTGACACAGGCCGGCAAGCCAAGGGGATCAAGCACATTTCGCGAATAATGGTCTGCCTTGCGGATGTGGACGCGGATACCGCGTACGCGCAGGAATTCGACCAGGCTGCCACAATCCATGCTGTCCAGGACCACGGACACCAGGCCTTCGCGCGCCGGATTGTCGATGCCGCCAATTACCGTGACACCAGGCATCTCGGCAAGTCCGCGCAGGTTTCCCGTGCCATGCAGCATGGCTTCGGTCAGCGAATGTTCATGCTCGTGGATTGCATTGCCTGCCGCCAGGATGCGCTCACGGCGGTCGGTGCTGGGCGTGAATTGGCTCCCGAGCCAGTCGAAATACTCGACCACATCCGAAAAGGTCGCATAGGCACCGGTGTCGCGTGTGCCCAGTTCCCAATTGGTCGCAGCCCCGCCGATGATCTGCTCCTTAGGCATTGCGCTCAACCGGTCCGATGCCCAGCCGACACCATAGCCATGGCGGGAAAACACCTTGTATGGCGACACTGCAAACCCGTCTATGTCATAGGCTTCGAGATCGATCAGGCCATGGCTGGCATGCTGGATGCCATCCATGATGATCAGGCATTGCGGCGCGATTTCCCGGATGAGGCGGGTGATGGAAACCACATCCACGCCCATGCCGGTGACGGGAGAGGTTTGAATGAGGGTGGCCACGCGAACATCCGGCGTCAGATACTTGCGCCAGGCGTCTGCCGTTACCGTTCCGGTCGCATCGTCATGGGAAACCAGCACATGCTTTCGCCCGGTCACCTCTGCCCAGCGTGCCATGGCGCTGCGGGTTGCGGGATGTTCGAGCGTGGTTCCGATCAGGACGCCACCTTCCTCGGCACCCACAGCGGCGGTGCGTACCAGCCGGAACAGCACTTCAGTGCCGCTCTCGCCGACGAAGATCTGGCCGCCCTTGGCGTTGAAGAAGGTCCGCATGTCGTCCTTCCCCTTGTTGATGATGGCCATCAACTGGCGCGAAGCATCATTGTCGCGGCCCTGATTGTCCGGGTAGCTGGCAAACGCTGCCGATGTCTCGACCACGGATTTCAGCCGCAAGGCACCACCGGCATTTTCGAAGAAAATCCGCGGCCCCTCGAAAGGGCAGGTATCAACATGGGCAAAGCGGTCCCGCACGGCCTCGAGCAGGCCCGGCTTGTCGGTTATCATTTCGTGACGTCCTTCTGGCACCTGCAGGAAAAAGTCCGGCATGGTTCTGATTGTGGTGTCAGATAAAGGAGGATTTGAATTCTGCCAAGCCGCCCGATCAAAAGAGGCAGACAAATCCGTTGCCAGCCGAATATCAGGCTTTGGGGCAGGGCCTGCACAAGGCTGTCATTTGAACCGGCGAAACAGTCCCGTCCGGTCGAACAGTGCCTCTAGTTCGCGGGTACGCAATTGCGCCTTCTTCCATGACGATGCCTGGATACGCGCGATCATGGTTTCGGTAATGACCTGCATCACCGCTGTGGAATCCCAGGCCGACGGGGCCTCGATCCGGCAACTGAACGTGTATTTGGCATAGCGTGCAGCCGGCGATACCCACTGGTCGGTAAACAGGATCAGATTGACACCGCGCTCGGCTGCAATCTCGGCCAGTTTCACACTGTTGTTTTCGTAGCGGCGCACGTCGTAAAGAACCAGCGTGTCGCCGTCATGCATGTCCAGCACATAATGCGGCCAGTGGCTGTCGGTCGAGGGAACAAGCGTTGTTCCGGGCCGGATCATCTGCAGATGGCGGAACAGATATTCGGCAAGCGTGCCGGTAATCCGGCCTCCTGCAACATGCACTGCATGTTTCAGGTCGCCCATCATTGCGCAGGCTTCGTCAAATTCGCCCGGATCCAGATTTGCCAGCGTCTGGCGCAGGTTCTGCATCACCGCTTCGGCAAAGCGGTTGATCAGATGCGCGTCCGGCGCGCCCTCGCTCCAGCGATTGTGCCTGGTGATAGGGTTTGAAATCGTCTCCTCTACCTCATGGCGCAACTGGCTTTGCAATTGTGGAAAACCACGGAAGCCGAGTTTTTTGGCCATTCGCACAATCGTCGGGGCAGAGACGTCCGAGGTTTCGGCAAGTGCGGTGATACTGCCAAGCCCGGAGACCGGATAATTCTCGAGCATGGTATTGGCCAATTGTCGTTCGGCACGTGTAAGCTGATGAAAATTGGCGCGAATCCGCTCGGCGACCGTGTTGTCGCTCGCATTGCCTGTTGCCGGCTTTCCGGTGTTGGAATGCTGCTCGGCGTTCTTTTCATGTTTCGGCATGGTTCTCCTCCACCAATGCCTGTTTCCCGGCAAACGACCGGGTCAACATCATACATGAAATATAACTTCCAGATAGCATCAGATTGAAGAATTATTTTCAGAATCGGCTTGACGCCTCCCGCATTTCCAATGGATAGTTTTGCCAATCAGGAGGCTCGGGTGACAGTAATGTCTGGTATCGGAATGGCCATTGATGGTGATAGCGGGGTGGCAAGCCTCGTTAATCCACAAGGCACGTCCCGCGCCATTCTGGTCTGCGAACACGCCTCCAATCTGATGCCGGAGCGCTTCGGTGGTCTTGGCCTGTCGAAAGAGCAATTGACCAGTCACATTGCATGGGACCCGGGTGCGCTCGAGCTGTCATTGCGTCTTTCGTCATTGCTCGATGCCCCATTGGTGCATCAGCGCTATTCCCGGCTTCTCTATGATTGCAACCGGCCACCGCATGCGGCTGACGCTGTGCCCCGCATGAGTGAAATTCATGAAATTCCGGGCAATGCCGATCTCGACGCAGAGGCGTTGGCGGCGCGCGCGCAAGCCTATTATTTCCCGTTCCGGGAAGCCCTGTCCGGTTTCATTGATGCGCGCATGGCGCTGCCACAGGTGCCGGTACTGGTGACGGTCCACAGTTTTACCCCGGTCTATTTCGGCAAGCCCAGATCGGTTGAAATCGGCATTCTACATGACGCCGATCCACGAATGGCGCTGGCGATGGCCGATCATCTCAAGGCAGTTTGTGCGCATGATATAAGACTCAACGAACCCTATGGACCGCAGGACGGCGTCACCCATACCTTGCGGGAGCATGCCCTGCCACGCGCGATTGCCAATGTGATGATTGAAATTCGCAATGACCTCCTCGCCGATGCGGCCAGCGTGAACGCAATTGCGGTTCTGCTGGCGGATGCAATTTCCGCGGCGAATTCCAGAATGGAAGGGGAGCGCCAGCATGTTTGAGCTGATGGCCGGATATGTGAAGATTGTGGACCGGGTAAATTACCGTATTGGTCGTTTTGCCATGTATCTCATCTTCGCGATGATGGCGGTTCTGCTGTGGTCGGCGCTTACCAAGCAGATGGGCTCCCCATCACTGTGGACGCTGGAACTCGCGCAATTCTTCATGGTCGCCTATTACATCCTGGGC
>JAGRLM010000105.1 GCA_020441795.1 Nitratireductor sp. | reverse complement strand
GGGTCGAGAGCGGTAATCTTGTAGTCGTCCAGCATGTTGCCACTTTCGTCATGGTGCAATTTGCAACACGGCCTGCCTATCAGTCCATATCCGCGATGACCAGTGGATAGGCGACCCGCGCTCAGCTTTTTGCGACCATTGATCATTGCCATGGCTTGCGCGGTTTTCCAGCGCATGCAAGAGCGGTGGTTTGCAAGGCAGCAACAAGGAAAAACAGATGCGCGGATCAGGATCATCGCTGATGGCACAGGCGGCGCCGGTGATATTCGTTCTGCTATGGTCCACGGGCTTTATCGGGGCAAAACTCGGTCTGCCACATGCCGAACCCTTTACCTTCCTGACGATACGGATGCTGATCACGCTTGCGATACTGGTGCCGGTTGCGCTGGTTTTTGTCCGGCCCTTGCCGGGAAAAGCACCGCTGCTGCATTCTGCTGTTACGGGGGTGCTGGTGCATGGCTGTTATCTTGGCGGGGTGTTTTATGCCATCGGCCACGGGATGCCGGCAGGCGTTTCGGCGCTGGTGGTAGCGCTGCAGCCGCTGCTGACTGCCTTTGTTGCCCGGCTCTTGCTGGGTGAGCGCCTTTTGCCGGTGCAGGCCGCAGGCCTGGTTGCCGGACTTGTCGGCGTGTTTCTGGTGCTCGCGCCAAAACTGGGCGGCGGTACGCAGGAAGTGGCAGGCATTCATACCGGAAACATGATTGCTGTCGCGATTGCCGTCATTGGCATCAGCATTGGCACGGTCTACCAGAAGCGGTTTGCAGCCGGTCTTGACATCAGGGTGGGGACTGCAGCGCAATATTGTGGCGCGCTTGTACCCCTGGCGCTGCTCTCACTGGCAACCGAAAACCGGGTGATCGAATGGGCGCCTGCCTTCATTTTTGCCCTTGGGTGGCTGGTACTGGTGCTTTCGATCGGGGCGGTCGGGTTGCTGATGTATCTCATCCGCAACCAGAGCGCTTCGGGAACGGCATCCCTGTTCTATCTGGTGCCAGCGGTCACTTCGTTGATTGCCTGGTTCCTGTTTGATGAGCGATTACAGCCGATACAATTGCTGGGGATGGCGATTGTCATGGGTGCTGTGGCACTGGCCACGCGTCGCGGAACAAAGCCTGCCGCAGCAAAATGAAAAGCCCGCCGGGTTTCCCCGGCGGGCTTCGAGCATGTGCAATTCCGTTGCGCGTTATTTCATGATGCGCATATCGGAAATCTGGCTGGCGATGGATTGCATCGCATCCTGCAGGTTGCTGCTGGTCGCGTCGTAGTAGAAATTGCCAGCTGACAAGACCGGTTCACCGTTTACGATGGCTGAACCAGAGCAGGCATCCAGCATCTGCTTGACCGACGAACCATTGGAGACGTTGAAGGCGATGGTAAAGATCGTAACACCCGCCGCCTTGGCGTTGTTGCAGGTCTGGACCATGTGCGCGTTCATCTTCTTCTCGTAGGTGTTCGGCGTCTGTCCTGCATAGGGAGTTCCGGCCAGATCAGCCGATGTCAGGCCCTCTTCAATACGATCGTGCTTTGCATATCCCCACGCGGCATAGGTGCTGCCATTCGGATTGCTGCTGGTGGAATAGGTGTTGTTACCATCCGTCAACACGATCATGTATTTGCGGTTTTCAATGTCATCATAGTCACGGCCGCCCGTAAGGGGTTCCTGGGGTGACAGTGCACGCCAGCCCCAGGCTATGCCTGACTGGATGTTGGTATTTCCGCTTGCATACATGGCATCCACCGCCGTTTCGATTGTTGACTGTGATTTTGTCAATTCAGTCAACGGGTTGGTGGTGCAACTGGTGTTCGGGCCACGGCCTGAATAGGAAACCGAGCTTGGGATCTCGTTGTCTATTGCTGCTGCCTGATAGCGCCAGATCCAGTTCTGACGGCTGTTCTGGCCATTGGCGACGCCCGGCACGGTGTTTGATCCATAACCGGTATAATCCGGATAATCGTCCGTGGTTATCCATTCCGCCGATGAAGGTCCTGTAGGCTTGCGCCAGTCAGCACGATCGGTCCACGAAGAATTGGTGCCGAGATAATCATTGCCATACGAGTAGCTGTCATAGCTTGAATAACCGCTCGTGCTCGTGACTTTGCGCCTGCCCGGCTCCGATGGCGCAAACATCGGAACAAAGAGCTGCTTTTTCAGTTCAATGTCGGAATTGTTATAGACGCGCGTATAGCCGGCATTGTTGCCATACATGACCACATCGTCGGTGGTGTTGTAGGGCCAGGGGCGCATTTCAACGCAACCCTGCCAGCTTGTACCCAGCATCGCGAAGACATCATGGCGCGTGCGCCATTTCCAGCTGCCGTTCACCTTTTCCTGGAAGCCCGTCTTGTTGGCGCGGACAGGATTGTCGTCTGGCGCAACATAGCTGAACCAGTCCAGGTTTTCATGGTGGATTGGGGACCAGCCATTGCGGTCCATCCACGCCTTGTTCTGGTTGTTGGTTCCGATATTCACCGAAGCGGAGAACGGTACCAGTGCGAATTTCACCGGATCCGGCTTGTTGGAGAAGCTGGCCGCGTTATAGACGGTCGAAATCAGGTCCTTGGCGGTTGATTTCGCCAGATTGATGCGGCTGCCGCCCATGGAACCGGAGTTATCGATGACGAGCGCAACTTCGACCGTCATGTTGCCCATCGCAACCTGCGAGGCAATGCCGATCTCGAACTGGTCCTGACCCATGACGGTAGCAATGAAGGTGTCGTAGTCGAGCTTGGCATCAAGACCCAGGGTCTTTTGCTGCACCATCTCGCCTTCTTCGTTCTCCACCATTTCGACCTTCACGGAAACATCAAGGTCAATCCGGTTGGCAGCAATTGAATGTGGGAGATTGGAATCAAAGAAATCGCGGGCATATTGCTCGAGTGCTTCACCCGTTGTTCCAGACGCCATCTGCTTGGCAGTTGCCAATGCTGCCGCGTCAAGGCTGTGCTGTACCATGTTGCGTTCCCGCGACATGTTGGAATAATCCAGGGCAAGACTGGCCGCACCAATTGCTGGAAATGCGCAGATTGCAAAGATAATTCCGAAATTGCCGGATTGGTTCGCGAGAAATTCGCGATAGCGGCGCAAGATTGATTTGTTCGTCTTCATGGTAGACCCTCTGCTCTCCACCGGATGCGGGATTCGTCCCGTCACGCCAGTTGACTGTAGGGCAGAGGTAGCACACAGGTGTTTCGGCAAATTTAGCCAAAACTGCGCAATTTTAATCTAATCCTGACGGTTTTCGGGAGCTCCGGAGAAATTCAGGAGCTCCCTGTTTGTCGGTGTGCTGCAACTTTCTCTATTTCATGATGCGGATATCGGAGATCTGTGTTGCGATGGAGGCCATCGCGTCTTGGATTCCCGTTCCATTCACATCGAAATAGAAGGTGCCACTTGCCATCAGCGGCTTGCCGTCCACGATCCCGGACCCAGCACAGGCATCCAGCATTTGCTTGACCGATGAACCGTTGGACACATCGAAGGCAATGGTGAAGACCGTCACACCAGCCGCCTTTGCGTTGTTGCAGGTCTGCAGCGTATGGGCATTCATCTTCTTTTCGTAGGTATTCAGGTTCTGGCCCGAGTAAATTGTTCCAGCCAGGTCTGCACTGGCAAGGCCTTCCTCGATACGGTCGTGCTTCTCGTAGCCCCATGCTGCGTAGCTGCTTCCGTTGGGATTGCTGGTCGTTCCATAGGTGTTGTTACCGTCTGTGAGCACGATCATGTATTTGCGGTTCTCGGTATCGTCGTATTCACGTCCACCGGTAAACGGTTCCTTTGGGGAAAGTGTACGCCAGCCCCAGGCAACGCCTTCCTGGATATTGGTGTTGCCGTTGGCAATCATGTTGTTCACGGCGGTCTCGATCGTTGATTGCGTCGTGGTCAAAGCCGTGATTGGCTGGGTGGTGCAGCTGGCGTTCGGACCGCTGCCCCAATTGGACACGCTGCTTGATATCTGATTGTCAATTGCTGCCGCTTCATACCGCCATATCCAGTTCTGGCGGCTGTTCTGGCCGTTTGCCTGGCCTGGAACCGTGTTGCTGCCGGATCCAGTGTAACCTGGGTAATCCGAGCTGGTGATCCATTTTGCAGTGGTAGCACTTGTTGGCTGCCTCCAGTCGGCGCGCGACGTCCACGAACTGGATTTGCCCAGATAGTCGTTGGGGTATGTATAGCTGTCATTGCTGCTTGAGCCGCTGGTGCTTGTGACTTTCTTGTTGCCAGGCTCAGCCGGTGCAAACATCGGCACGAAAAGCTGTTTCTTCAACTCGGCGGTCGAGTTGTTCAATACCCGGGTGTAGCCGGCAGTGTTTGAAAGAAGAACCGCGTCATCGGTGGTGTTATAGGGCCACTGGCGCATTTCCACGCAACCCTGCCAGCTTGTTCCAAGCATGGAGTAGACGTCCTGGCGGGTGAGCCATTTCCACGAACCGTTCACCTGTTGCTGAAAGCCGGTCTGGTTCGATCTGACGGGGTTTGCCGTGTATGTGAACCAATCAAGGTTCTCGTGATGAATGGGGGACCAGCCGTTCTTGTCCATCCAGTTGGCATTGGCGTTGTCCGCGCCAATGTTCACCGATGCTGCAAATGGCACCAGAGCGAATTTCACGGGATCGGTCTTGTTGGAGAAACCGGACGCGTTGTAAACCGTCGTAATCAGGTCCTTCGCCGTGCTCTTCGCGAGGTTAATACGGGTCCCGCCCATTGAACCGGAATTGTCGATTACCAGTGCGACTTCGACAGTCATGTTGCCCATGGCAACCTGCGACGAGATGCCGATCTGGAACTGATCCTGGCCGACAACATTGGCAATGAACGTGTCGTAGTCGAGGTTGGCATTAAGAGCGAGCGTCTTTTGTGGCACCAGGTTGCCATCCTTGTTTTCCGTCATCTCGGTCTTGATGTTTACGTCAAGATCAACGCGATTGGCGGCAATGGTGGATGGAAGGTTCGCATCAAAGAAGTCACGCGCATATTGCTCGAGTGCTTCGCCCGTCGTTCCTGATGCCATCTGTTTGGCAGTCGCCAATGCAGCAGCATCAAGGCTGTGCTGAACCATGTTTCGCTCTTTGGACATGTTGGAATAGTCCAGGGCGAGACTTGCAGCTCCGATTGCGGGGAATGCGCATATAGCGAATATGATCGCAAAGTTGCCCGACTCGTTGCGGAGCATTGAAGTGAGTTTCTTGAGTATCATTTTGCCAACTCCAGTCCACGGGAATTGTGGGACTTCCTGTGTCTCGCTTCTAACCTGCCATGTATTTCTTCCAGATTTAGTTAGTCGGTAAAAATTTAGTCGACTCATAATATAGCCAAATTGCGCCATCTGGCGCTGTTCCCAAGGCGAAAGGGATTTCTTCAAGCAATTGAAAAATATATGATATTTGGAGTTTTCGTGAGTTTTTTCGAGATTTATCCCAAATACGACATGTTATTGCCATGGGGTGTTTTTTCGCAATAATCTGTGCGAAAACGAACACGAAATACACAAATTCAGGTGCGAAATTGGCCGAGAAATTGAGGGTTCCTTTACCAAGGATGAATTTTGCAGGAAGAAAACCCAGGTTTCAGACCTGGACCAGCCCTTGAAATGAAAAAAGGCGGCCATGGCCTGCAGGACCATGACCGCCTGTAACTTGCGGGCAGACCAGTGTTTGGGACGCTGATTGTCTGCCGGCAAGTAGAAGCTATTGTCTGAGGGATCCCAGACGGCGCAGATTTTCCTCAATCTGCGCAATTGCGGCATTGGCACCGGCAAGCTCGGCACCGTGACCTATCGCCTCCACGCGGACGGCCAGGGCACTGGCCAGCAGTTCAGGCCTTTCGGAGGCCGAAAGGTTTGCTGCCGTCCGCTCGGCAGATGATTTTGCCGCTGAAACCTGGTCCCGGGCGCGTTTCAGGCCGGGCAGGGCCTTGGCGCCTGAGCTTTCGGCATAGCTGGCGCGCCAGATCGGGCCGCCCAGTTCCTCGTTCAGTGAGTTCTGCCGGGCGGCAAGTGCCGCATCTTCATATGCACGACGTCGCGGAGACAGCGCGCCAAGTTTCACCCCGAGCTTGACCTTGGCATAGACATCCTCACTGGCTGGATCGCCGAGTAGTGTGTCTGCCTGAAGTGCACGGTAACCGCCCTCGAGATTGACACTCAGCGCATCGAGTGTGCGCATTTCACGGTCAATGCCCTGAAGGCGCGATTCGGCTTCCATGAGTTCGCGGTTACGGCCGGTAATCTGCCAACCTTCGACGGAAGGGAAATCCTTGCGCCTGGCGATGTCTGCACGCGCGGTCTCCAGCTCGGCCTTGCGTGCCGAGACCTGGCGGAATACGGCGTCGGCCTGCTGGTTTGTGATGTCTCCGCGGTTTGCCAGTGCACGGGCGCGAGCGGCGATCTTTTCCATTTCGCCTGCCTTGCCGCGCAAATAGGCTTCCTTGGCAACAGCGCTGGCCAGGATTGCTGCCTCATCGGCCAGTTGCATGGCGGAGGATATGATCCTTGATGCGGTATATTGGCTGCATTTTACCTCGCCCGACTGGCGGACCAGTTCTGCACGGCGGTAGTCCAGCAGATTGACGCCGATATTGACCGAGTAGTTTCCCGAATCATCCGTGCTGGCGGAGACCGAAGGTGAGGCGATGATTTCCGCCTGGGCATTGGCATTGTTCACGAGATAGTCGCACCAGGCCGAGCGTCGGCTGTCGTCAGTTTGCGCTACGCCTGGCAATGCCGTGCTGTTGGAAGTGGACAGTGCAACATGCTCGGCCTTGTCGGACGGCGCACCGCTGACGTCTTTGCTTGAAACGGAACCCGTCGTGATCCCGGCCTGCTGATTGGTTGATGCGGCAGTTGTTGTTCGCGCGCCAACGCCGGCAAGCCCGCCCATGGTCGTGGAGCAGCCGGCAAGCGGTGCCAATGTCACCATGCCCAGCAGGCAGGCCACGGCCACGCGGCTCGTGCCACCGGATTTGCGATCAGAAAAAGAGCGGGCGTGACGCATGGAGTATCTCTTTCAGTGCGGCTTTCTCATCGGTCAGGTTTGCCTCGATGAACTGGCCGCGCATCGGTTTGCCGAAGAAGGGATGTGTAGTTGAGATTTCGCCGGGAACCGAAGCCCCGATGGTGCCGATCCTTCTGCACCAGAAGACCATTGCAGCGCAGCTGTAGAGCGGCTTGCCTTCCACGAATGAATTGAGGTTGTCGTAAGGAACGAACAGCACGGTGACCGGTTCCTTCACAGCCTTGATGAGCGGTGTCCCCTCCAGGCTCGATATGCTTTCGTTGAGTACCTTGAGGCTGTCCTGCAAGGGGCCGCGCTGGTCTTCCGCCGTTGCAAGGTCCGCCTTGGCGCGGGACAATACCTGACGTACTTCGATCACCTGATTGGACAGGGGAACCAGTTCGGTTACGCCGGACGCAATTGCCACCGGTTCGTCACTTCCAAGCTGCAGGCGCAAGCTCGCAAGGAAGTCGACGGTTTGCGAGATGCGGTCATATTCGGACTGCTTGTCGACGATCTCGGTCTTCAGCGACTGGATCTGGCGCTCCATTTGGGCAAGGTTCAGCAATCCGGTTTCGAATGCTGTCTTGCTGATGAGGCGGCGGTCATAGTCGCGCTTCAGGCGGGCCTGTTCCGACTGGCGCTGCTTCGAGGAGCCGAAATTCTCCAAAACGGCGCGCAGGGCAGGCAACTGGGTTTCGAGTTCGTTCTTGAACCGTTTGCGGTTCTGGATTTCCTGCGCAATCGTGCCGCTGACCAGAACAGCCAGAGACTGCGAACGGGCAATAGACTGGCGTGCCTCGGTTGCAGTGTGAACCGCATCCGACAGTTGCTGATTGATGACATTGCGCTTGACCTTCATCTCGTTGAGGTCGCGTTCTGCCTTCATCACCAGTTCATGACCATGCCCAAGCTGGATGGGCGTTGACCATCCAGAGGACGTCAGGAAGAAAACGATCATCACGCCATAGCTGACAAAGGCCAGGAACAGCGATCCAAGGATGGTCAGAGCGAGATGCTTGTAGAGCCATGACAAGACCGGTGTGACGCCGGGAAGATGGACAGCGAGGCCGATGATTCTTTCCGCCAGCGTTGGCTCCGCATCGGCGAATGGGTGGTCGTCCCGGTGATCGAGGGTAGCTTCACCATCGGGCGTTGCTTCGATGTTGAAATCACCGGCATCGGTATTTGATTCCTGGGCAGCATCGCTTGCCCTTCTGCCCGCGGCTTCGCCTGCGGCAGCTGCATTGCGGCGCTGTTCAACGATGGTGATGTCCAGGCTGTCTGCAATCTGCGCGGCGTCGTAGGGAGGCTGGAAGACCGCTCCGACTTTCTGGATTGCGCTGATATCTGCCGCACTTTGTGGGCCGGCAAGGACCACGATGTTGCGCACCCAGTCGAGACGGGCGATCTGCGGAATCATCAAGGTCAGCGTGCCGTCTTCGCGATTGTCGACTAGCACATGGTCAAAGGCATGTTGCGACAGGGCCTGTGTCGCCTCTTGTGCGGTCTCTGCATGGCTTACCGTCACATTGCCCTTCATCCGCACCAGGGCAGCAGCAAGCGCACGCGCTTCGGCGCCGATCACAAGGATACGGCTTGGCGCGACGGCTGGTGCTGCCTGATTGTCGAGAAGCGCGGTCATGGGACAGCCACCTCCGCGGTCGGCTTTGCGACGGCCTTCTTCTTCTTCGCTCCACGGGTTTCCCAGGATGTAGTGGCCAAGGTGCCAAGGGCGAGCGGTGTCATTGTCAGGTAAAGGACCGGAAACACGAAGGCCATCGCCATGAACCATGCGCCGTCGGTGCGGGCCATCTCGGGCAGCTTGTGCTTCTTCAGTTCGTAGGCGATGCCGAATGTTGTCGCGAGCAGTGCGTGCAGCATCATGGGAATGATGAAGCCAAGCCGCGTGAATTCGGCGAAGAGCACCATCGGGTAGAACATCAACAGCATGCCCATGGAAAGGTAGTGGACCAGGACATAGGGGTTGAATTGAGCCAGATGGGGAATGGCTGTGATGAGGTCGATCAGGTTCGAGCGGCGCCAGCGCAATTGCTGCGAGAGATAGTTGCTGAGTGTGGCGGGAGCCTTGGTAAAGCAATGCGCGTCGAAAGTGAGGCGGGTCTTGTAGCCCTTCTCCACCAGCTTGCGCGTCAGGTAGCGGTCCTCGCCATATTTGACTTCCTCGCCAAGGAAACGGCGATCAGCCACATCCCCGTCAACAGCGACCAGTGCTTCGCGCTTGTAAAGCGTGAGGCAACCTGAAAGGCACATGACATGGCTGAAGGTGTTTTCAACATTCTTGAGAAACTGGTAGCCGACCCAGTATTTGACTGCCTGCATCTTGGTCAGCCAGTTGACATCGGCATTGGAGACGAAGACGCAGCCACCTACCGCGTCCGAGCCGGTCGAGACGAGATGGCGGACAAGAAGGCGCAATGCCTTCTTGTCGACAATCACGTCCGAATCGACCGACAGAACCAGTTCACTGGTGAGCTGCTCAACAGCGTTCTTGATGCCAAGGCGCTTGCCCATGTTGCGCGGATTGCGAATGACACGCATCCAGGGCCAGGTCTGATGTACGCGCAACAGATGGTCATAGGTGCCATCTGTTGACTGGTCATCAACAAAGACGATTTCAAGCTTGTCGGCAGGATAATCCAGTCCCGCAAACGAGCGGGCGGTGGCGATGACATGATCGCCTTCATTGAACACCGGTACCACGATGGTGACAGTCGGCCACACAGCCGGATCCGAGCCGAATCCGGGCTTTGTGCGCGGGTCGAGCATTCTCGCCAGCGAACCGAACAGATACCTGTTCACAAATATGATGAGCACCAAAATGGCGAAGAGCCACTCGGCTGATGCTAATCCAATCATGCAATTTATCTTTCTTGTTTTGCATGACTGATAGCGGTTATCCGTTATCAGCGTCCCAGCCCCCACAATAGGACACCCGCCTTAAGCTGCGGCTAAAGAGATTGGTTTATTTTTTCCTTCCGGTTCGTTCAGCTTTTAGCGCACTTGGTTTCAATTGATTAACCAAGCAAATCAGAAGCTTACCTCAGGTCAGGGAAATAAGGAATTCTTATGCTTTCGAAGCTAGCTTGGTGATGCGGACAAGGGTCAGTCAAATGACCTTTGAATAAGAAAAACAAGAAAATGATCCTTTAGCAGGGGGCAATAATGACCATGACAGCAGGGGTAGTGGGTGCCGTGCGACTCGTTGAGGACGCGGCGCGAAGAGCACTACTTCCAAATCCGGAAACAGCAGTGGTTGCAGTGGTAGGCCTTGGATATGTGGGGCTTCCGCTTCTGTCCGGCTTCGGCGCCAGCGGCCGCGCCATCGGCTATGATATTGACGAAAGCAAGGTCGCGGGACTGGCCAAGGGCATTGACGGTGCGCAGCAATGCAGCGCTGAGGACCTGGCCAATCCGAACCTCGAATTTTCCTGCGATGAGAAAGTCATTCGCGATGCTGATGTGGTAATCGTATGTGTGCCGACGCCGGTCATGCAGGGCAACAGGCCAGATTATCGGCCGGTGCTGGCAGCAAGCCGGATGATTGGCAGAAACCTGAAGCCGGGTGCAGTCGTTGTCTATGAAAGCACGGTTGATCCGGGCACCACAGAGAACCGTTGCCTGCCTTTGCTGGAGGAATGCTCAGGCCTTCTGGAAGGCGTGGATTTCCACATCGGCTATTCGCCTGAACGGGTCAGCCCCGGTGAACATGCAAGGCGGGTAGGGGATATCAAGAAGATTGTTGCCGGATCGACGCCGCAGGTTTCCGATTTCCTGGAGCAGCTCTATTCCCGAGTCGTCACGGCTGGCCTTTTCAAGGCAAGCTCGATCAAGGTCGCGGAGGCCGCGAAAATTCTCGAAAACACCCAGCGTGATGTCAATATCGCGCTGATCAACGAGATGATGCAGCTTTTCGATGCGATGGATATCCGGGTCAGTGATGTGGTAGCGGCAGCGGGTTCCAAGTGGAACTTCCATACCTATTTCCCTGGCCTGGTGGGTGGACATTGCATTTCCGTTGATCCGTTCTTCCTGCTCAATGCAGGGCGTGGTCACGGATTGTCGATGGATGTGGTTGCCTCGGCTCGCGCCGTCAACGAACGCACCGCGCACTTTATCGCTGACAAGCTGCACACCATGCTTGCCCCCGAAAGGCAAGACCTGAAGGGTCACAAGGTGCTTGTTCTGGGCAGAGCCTTCAAGGACAACTGCCCTGATATCCGCAATTCGAAATCCTTTGCGGTCATCGATTCATTGTGGAACCGTGGTGCGGATGTCTATTCATATGACCCGGTGGCTGATGACAGCCATTTCGAGGGCGGTCGTGGAGCCATTCTGGTCGATGACATTACGCAATTCGCGCCCTATGACGCGGTCGTGGTGACGGCAGCACATGACGAATTCAAGCGCGATCTCGATGTCTTCAAGCTAGCAGCTGTCATGCCGCGCATGGCCCCATTGGTTGACCTGCGCAAGCTGGTTGATCCGGATCTCGCGCGATTGCACTTCAACTACTGGACGCCCTGAGCTCTGCTAAAAGGTCCAATCCGAAACAAGAACCCGCGGAGAAATTCGCGGGTTTTTCCGTTTCGGCAGTGTCTGGTGCGGCAATGCAATGCCGCATCTGGTGACGAGCTGCCTAAAAAGGGAATCCTCAAGCCGGCCCACAAAACGGCCAGCCTGAAACGGGTAGCCTGAAACGGGAAAGACGCCGGTCGAAACCAGCGCCTCCCTGTTTCCGTTAGGGTTGCCATAACCGCATTCATGCGTTGCCGCGATCCTGTGATCATGCCGCCTTCACGGCTGGCGGCTTCTGTTCAGCCTGGGCTGCGGCGCCTGTCCGAAGGACAATCGCCATGCAATCCATGCCGGTCATCGGCCTTTTTTGCTTCCTGACCAGATTTCCGTTTCAGTCCGGCAAGCCGGGCATCCACTTCCATCGGGGCATTCCGCGTCGAACCAACGAATTGACCGTCGTTTGTTCGCTGACGGTTGCGTTCACGCGCTACCGTGTGCCTTCCGCTTCCGGATTTTCATACCTCTAGGCCGGCGGATATGAAAACTGCGGCACGGTGCAGGTTTTGATGCTCTGCCCGCTTTGGGATGGCTGTCCCTGACGTTTCGAACCCTGCATGGAAATGATTGCGCTGCTTGGGGCGGCTGTAAAGTTCAAGTTATCCACCGACTGTGAATATCGAGGAAAACGCCGCAGCCTGGAACAGGCCAAAAGGAAAGGGCGCGAGCCATGCAGCCCGCGCCCTTCTAAAATCCGACAGGATGATCTTTGTCAACCGATGATGAAGTCGTCGATGTGAAGATCGGCCAGATGCAGTCCTTCGAGAAGGATCGTGCCATTGTCGACCGTGATCAAGACGCCCTCGGTGGTTTCGGACAAAGCAGCCAGCGCATCGGCAGCCGAGGTCAGGCCATGATCGCCCTGAATCCACAACCGGTCGGTACGGCCCGCACCTGCCCAGAAGTCGGTGATGTGGTCATTGCCGAAGTCACCGTCGAAGACGAAGACATCAGCACCAGCTCCGCCGGTCAGAATGTCATCCCCGCCTTCTCCGAGAATGTAGTCATTGCCGCCGCGACCGTCGATTTCATCGCTGCCATTGCCGCCAACGATGCGGTTGACTGCATTGTCGCCGCGAATGATGTCGTCATAGTCGGAGCCGTAGACATATTCGATGCCGAAATAGGTGTCACCGGTTGCTTCCCCGGCAAAGCCTGCGCCAGACAGATCGACCCCGACGCCTGCATCGGCATAGGAATAGTCTGCCGCGTCGCGGTCGCCTGCACCACCATCGAGAAGATCGGCACCTGCGCCGCCTACCAGGATGTCGTTGCCGTCGCCGCCGAACAGCTGGTCGTTGCCAGCATTGCCTACAAGGCGGTTGACTGATGCGTCCCCGGTTATGACATCGTCATGCGATGAGCCATAAACATATTCCAGACGGGAAAGTGTGTCGCCCTCCGCATCACCGCCAGATGCTGTTCCGGTCAGCAGATTGACGGTAACACCCGCCGAGGAAGCCGAGTAATCGACCACGTCAGCACTGCCGGTGCCGCCATCGATGAAGTCAGCACCTGCGCCGCCAATCAATGTGTCATTGCCGGCACCACCGCGGATCGTGTCGTCGCCGTCGCGACCATCAATCCGGTTGTCGCCCGCGTCCCCGGTCAGCGTGTCGCCAAGCAGGGAGCCATAGAGATTTTCTACTCCGAAGAAAGTGTCGCCATGGGCATCGCCGCCCAGTCCGACATTCTTTTCGAGGTTCGCAGTGACACCTTCATCCGACCATTCATAGTCGGCTGCATCAATGCCGTCGCCGCCAATCAGGATATCTGCGCCACGACCGCCGATGAGAATGTCATTGCCGCCCATGCCATCAAGCGTGTCATCGCCCAGTCGACCGACGAGACGGTTTACGTCGTCATTGCCGATCAGGTGATCATCGAACATCGAGCCATAAATGTATTCGATATTGGCGAAGGTATCGCCCTGGGCATCTCCGCCGGCGCCGCTGTTGTTGGCGAGGTCGACCGTTACACCGGCTGTGCTGTCAACATAGTCGACCGCATCATCGCTGCCATTGCCGCCATCGAGGAAATCAGCACCAGCCCCGCCCTGCAAGACGTCCTTGCCGTCACCGCCAATCAGAATGTCGTTGCCGTCATTGCCGAAAAGCGCGTCAGCTCCTGCACCGCCATTGACGGTGTCATTGCCGGATCCACCGGAGACATTGTCGTCGCCGTCCCCGCCATCGACCTGGTCGTCGCCGTCGCCGCCATCGAGAATATCGTCTCCGGCATCGCCATTCAGCTTGTCATTCCCCGCGCCGCCCAGCACTGTGTCAATGCCGTTGCCGCCGGAAACCGTGTCGTCGCCGTCGCCACCATCGAGCGTGTCGTTGCCGTCGCCGCCATTGATCGTGTCATCGCCCGCGCGGCCTTCCAGCACATTGTCGTTGTTATCGCCGGTCAGGATGTCGGCACTGTCCCCGCCAATTATGTTCTCGATACCGGAATAGCTATTGTTGTATTGGTCGGAGCCCTTGTTGAGATCGATATAGAAGGCGAATTTCTCGACATC
>JAGRLM010000104.1 GCA_020441795.1 Nitratireductor sp. | reverse complement strand
GCGTCACGAGCCTATGCCCAGCCAAGCTACGGCGTCGTCTACACGCCACAGCCGCGCTGCTGGAAGGAAACCCAGTTCACCGGATATGACGGCTATGGCCGCGCGGTTTACCAGCGCGTCACAATTTGCAACTGACCCCTTTTGCCGGAGGATGATCTGCTAGGCAGGTAACCACTGGCAAATCGGGCCGCATTGAACGGGAGAAGCTGAAAAACGCCCCTGTCAGCATATTCGGGACGATGCGGCCCACCCCAATACTCGAAGCACCCGCTTCGCTTTCTCCAGAAACCCTGCCAGCAATGGCAGGGTTTTTGGCGTTTTGTGGCTATCAAAGGTCCTTGAGTGTGCGGCGGAACGCATCAACGATCTCGTCGATGTGGCTTTTCTCCGCCACGAAGGATGGGGCGACGATCGCGGTATCACCGGTCCATTTGACGTGGCATCCGTTCCAGAAGAGCTGTTTCTGCAATTCATTGCCGCGAATGCCGGGTTTGCCCTCGATCGGGAACACCTCGATGCCTGCCATCATGCCAATGCCGCGCAGGTCACGAACAATCGGCAGGTCCTTGAGCGACCAGATCGCGTCGAGGAAGTAATCGCTCATTGCGGCTGCGCGCTCGAACAATCCTTCGTCCTCGTAAATCTGGAGCGTGGCAAGGCCCGCGGCACAGGCAGCGGGATGGCCTGAATAGGTGTAGCCATGGAAGAACTCGATGGCGTTTTCTGGAGCCGCGCCGGTGATGGTTTCATAGATCTTGTCGGTGGCAGCGACCGCACCCATGGGGATTGCGCCGTTGGTCAGGGCCTTTGCCATGGTGATGATATCCGGCATGACGCTGAACTTGTCCGCAGCAAAGGGCGTGCCCATGCGGCCGAAACCGGTGATGACCTCGTCGAATATCAGCAATATCCCATGCTGGTCGCAGATCTGGCGCAGGCGTTCCAGATAGCCTTTTGGCGGGACCAGCGTTCCGGTGGAGCCGGCGACCGGCTCGACGAAAACGGCAGCGATGGTTGAACCACCATAGGTCTCGCAATGGCGCTGCAGGTCATTGGCAAGTTCGGCACCGTGCTCGGGCTGGCCTTTCTGGAAGAGGTTCTTGTCGTCCCAGGTATGGCGCATCATCACGATGTTGGGCATGACGACAGGGAATGTTTCCCGGTTGCGAACCATGCCTGCCAGCGACACGCCACCGATATTGACACCGTGATAGGCGCGCTCGCGCGATACAAAGCGGATGCGCTGGCTTTCACCACGCGCGCGATGATAGGCCATGGCCATCTTGAGGGCGGTATCAATCGATTCCGAACCGGAATTTGTGAAGAATACGTGGTTGAACGGCTCGGGCAGCAGTTTGGCGAGTTTTGCCGAGAGAGCAAACGATGTTGGCTGGGCCAACTGGAACGGCGCGGTGTAGTCGTTTTGCAGCATCTGGGCGTAAACCGCCTCGGCGATCTCGCGACGGCCATGGCCAGCGGCCACGTTGAACAGGCCCGACGAACCGTCGATCAGCTTGTCGCCATTCTGGTTCCACAGATACATGCCTTCGCTTTTGGTGACGAGGCGCGGCGCTGCCTTGAAATCCTTGTTTGCCGTGAACGGCATCCAGTGGCTTTCCAGCGAATTGGTGGCGAAACGCTCAAGTGGTTTGGCAACGATGTTCATCTTGTGCTCCTGAAAAGAAGGGGTGGCGTTGCCATGCGGATTGTCCACAGCAAAGTCCTGAAATTACCATGGCTG
>JAGRLM010000010.1:8385-8734 GCA_020441795.1 Nitratireductor sp. | reverse complement strand
TGCCGAGTCGGTCATCGGCATGCGGGTCCACGCCAGCATTGTAGAAGACAAGGTCGGGCGTTGGAAAATCCCCGAGCCTGGCGAGTGTAGTGTCCAGTATTTCCAGATAGTCGTCATCGCCGGTATCGTCGGCAAGCCCGACATCGAGATCCGAAATTTCCTTTCGCACAGGATAATTCTTCTGCGAATGGATCGATATCGTGGTCACGCGCGGTTCGCTGGAAAATATCTCCGCCGTACCATCGCCCTGGTGAACATCGCAGTCAAATACCATGGCCTGCCCGATTGCCCCTTCGGCCAGCAACAGGCTTGCAGCGACACCAACATCGTTGAACACACAGAAGCCAGC
>JAGRLM010000010.1:0-8332 GCA_020441795.1 Nitratireductor sp. | reverse complement strand
TCCAGCGCCAGCCTTGCCGTCATCACGGTTCCGGCACTAGCATGGCGCGCTCGCTCCGCCACGCTTTCATTGACATCAAAACCGATGAGCCGTGAGATCTCGCCCACGACACTGGCAGCAAAAACCTGATCGACATAGGACTGGTCATGGGCAAGGGCTACCCATTGAGACGGTGCGGGCCCCGGCATGTGGAAATCGCCCGGCCCGACAATTCCGTCCTCCACCAGGATTTCGGCAACACGGGCATATTTTTCCATCGGGAAGCGGTGACCGCGCCCGATATCAGCCCGAAATTTTGCGTTGTGGACAATTGCAAGTGCCATCGCTCCGATATAGGCCGGAACAGCCGGTGGCAAAACAGGATTCCACAAAAATGATGCCAGTCGAAGCCAATGCTGCATCCGGATCGGAAGGGGCACCGGTTCGTCCTTTCCAGGTGACGAGCGCCATGGTGCTGAAACTGGCACTGCCGATGACGCTTGCCTATCTGACAACGCCCATCCTGGGCCTTGTGGATACCGCGGTCGTTGGCCGGCTGGATGACGCTGCGCTGATCGGCGGTCTCGCCGTTGGCGCGGTCATCATGGACCTGGTCTTTGCCACTTTCAATTTTCAGCGTTCCGGCACCACGGGACTTGCAGCCCAGGCAGTTGGCGCTAATGACAGCAATGCAATCCGCGATGTGCTGCTGCGCGCTCTGGCAGTCTCGCTCATTGCCGGTCTGATCTTGCTTGCCGCAAGCCCGTTATTGCTATGGGCAGCGATGAAGCTGATGGCGCCGGGAACCGCTGTTGCTGCCGCCGCAACCAGCTATTTCCTGCTGCGGATTACCGGCGCACCTTTTGCGCTGGCAAATTATGCCATTCTTGGCTGGCTCACGGGGCTTGGCCGCACTGGCCTCGCCTTGCTGGTGCAGCTTGTCCTCAACGGCTTCAACATTGTGCTGTCGATCTGGCTCGGGCTTTCGCTCGGCTGGGGCATTGCAGGCGTCGCTGTCGCCACGGTAATCAGCGAAATCATTGCAACGGTAATCGGTCTTGCCATCTGTTATCGGGTAATCGGCAGGTTCACTTTTCCTGCCTGGTCAGCCATTGTTGATACGGGTCAGTTGCTGAGGCTCGCAAATCTCAATGCAGACATCATGCTGCGCTCGTTCCTGCTGCTTTTCGCCTTCGCCGTCTTCACGATGCAAGGTGCCCGTTTCGGCGAGACCATGCTTGCTGCCAATGCAGTGCTGATGCATTTCTTCCTGATTGGCGGTTACTTTCTCGACGGTCTGGCAACAGCTGCCGAGCAGGTATCGGGCAGGGCGATTGGCGCACGCTACCGTCCCGCATTCATGCGCGGCCTGTGGTTGACGCTGTTTTGGGACGGATTGCTGGCCGCTGGCCTCTCGCTGTTCTTCCTCGGATTTGGAAATGCGATCGTCGCATTGATAACAACCCTCGAGGAAGTCCGCGAGACAGCCGCACAATGGCTTGTTTATGCAGCCATGACACCGCTGACAGGGGTCCTGGCGTTCCTGATGGACGGGATATTCATCGGCGCAACCTGGTCACGCACCATGAGCCGGATGATGATTGTTTCCTTTGCCGCCTATTGCCTTGCGCTTTTCCTGCTGGTCGAGCCGCTCGGAAATGCAGGACTATGGCTGTCGCTGCATGTTTTCCTGTTGGTGCGCGGCCTTTCGCTGGCGCTGCGCATCGCCCCGCTGCTGGCAGCCAGTTTCGGGCCCGTCAGATGATCGCGAGCACTGCTTCGGGGGGCCTGCCAATCACGGCGGTGTCGCCGCAAAACACAATCGGCCGTTCGATCAGCACCGGCTCGTGAAACATTGCTTCGAACAGATCATCATCGCTCTGCGCATTGTCGAGGTCCCGCTCCCGCCATGCGGGCTCCTTCTTGCGCATCATGTCGCGTGGTTTCGCCGACAGTTTTTCTGCAGCGTCCTTCAACTGGTCAATGGACGGGCGAGCCTTGAGATATTCGACGATCTTCGGTTCCACGCCCCGTGCCCGCAACAATTCGAGGGTCTGGCGCGATTTCGCGCATCGCGGATTATGCCAGATTGTTACGTCGCTCATGCTTCCTCCGGAAGGTTTCTTGCCGCCCAGCTATTGGTTTCAGTGCCGCTCAGATCCGAGACGTTCGCCATGCCGCGCATATCCAGTTCCTTGCAGACGCCGCGATTGATCTCCTGCGCGATCAGCGGCCCACGATAGATCATGCCGGTATAGAGCTGCACCAGATTGGCACCCGCCTTGAGCTTTTCAATGGCAGTATGCGCATTATCAATGCCGCCAACCCCGATTACCGGAATTTCGCTACCCATCGCCATTCTCAATCGGGCAAGAATGATGGTCGAGCGCTCGAACAACGGCTTGCCTGAAAGGCCTCCCGCCTCATCGGCATTTGCAAGGTCCTCAACTCCATGGCGTGACAATGTCGTGTTGGTTGCGATAATTCCGTCAAGTCCGCCCTCGGCATGGCTCGCCCTGGCAATACCGGCGATCTCGTCAATTTGCACAGCATCGAGATCAGGCGCCACCTTGAGGAAAACCGGACGTCGCTTGCCTGTGATCTTCGCCTGCGTGTCGCGTTCTGCCAAAACCAGGCCCAACAATCTCGACAATGCATCTGCGGCCTGCAGATTGCGCAGTCCCGGCGTGTTGGGCGATGAGATATTGATCGTGAAATAATCCGCCAGACCGGCAAAATTCGCGATTCCGCTCACATAGTCGGTCGCAAAGTCTGCCGTATCCTTGTTGGCACCCACATTCACGCCAACAATGCCGCCATGCCTGGCACGGTTTTGCAATCGCGAAAGTGCGGATTGGTGTCCGTCATTGTTGAAGCCGAGGCGATTGATCACGCCCTGCCGCTCGACAATCCGGAAAATTCTCGGCTTCGCATTGCCCGATTGCGGGCGCGGCGTGACTGTTCCAATTTCGGTAAAGCCGAAGCCGAGCCGCAGCAACGCGTCGGGCACTTCGCCATTCTTGTCAAATCCTGCGGCAACACCAACAGGATTCGGAAAATCGAGCCCTGCCACCTGCAGCCGAAGCCGCGAATCAGCGACAGCGGGCGGTGCAGGCAGCAGGCCGGATTTCAGTGCCTTGATGGCAAGGCCATGTGCCTTCTCTGCATCCAGGCAAAAAATCCCCGGTCGGACGAGATCAAAGAGGCTCACGCACCAATCTCCGCAGGAAACACATGTTTACCCTCGCCATCAAGCGGCAATGGCTCGACCCGGATAGCGGATTTCAACGGCATGGGGGCATACAGATGCGGAAACAATTGTCCACCGCGTGAAGCTTCGTACCGCAAGGCATCGCCCAATTGGCTTGCATCCACATGCACCAGAAGCAGGTTGTCGCGCCCGCCAAAGTGCTTGGCAGCAGTCTCGCGGACCTGCGCGCTGGTCGAAAAATGAATGAACCCGTCGGCAATATCTATCGGCGCACCGGCAAACACACCAGCAGTTTCGGCCTCGCTCCATTCCTCGCGGGTAACGATCTTGAAGATGATGCTGTCCATGCCGATGCGGTCCTGATCTCGTTTGCTGGTTACTGGAATTGGCATGCCCGCAAACACGATGCAAGGTGCAAACGGGTGAACCCGCCTTCCTTCATTGTTCGGCAAGGCAGGTTGTGGAAAACGCCCATAGTCCCTATGTGATGGATATTGCCGGAAGCAGGAAATCGCATTCGAAAACGGGTTTCCCAGAAGGAGGTAGGCGCATGATGAGGCAGCAATTGTTTGCGAGCATGAGATTTGCGCCATTCCTTGCTGCCCTGTTTGTGGTGCAGTCGGGGCTTGCATTGGCGCAAACCGCTGATACCGCGCCCTCCAATGGCAAATCGTCGCCTCCCACACTGCGTTTTGAATTGCGCGACGAGCCAGGCGGTTTTGTGCGCCTTGATCTTGAAACCGGCGAACTGAGCTTCTGCAGGGTTGTGAACGCCAAGCTCACTTGCGTTGTCTCGGCAGAAGAACGCGAAACCTATCAGAATGAACTGGCGCGTCTGGAGGACAGGATCACGGCACTTGAAAACCGCCTTGACGTTCTGGAGCCTGGCGCGAGCGCCATGCCGGGAGCCAAACTGGGCGACCGTCTTGCGGTGCCGCCCGAGCCGGTTCCGGTTCCTCCTTCAACCGGGGATGACAAGCTGCCTGTACCCGATGGCAACAAGCCGGACGAACAGTCGGCCAGTGAATCGGCAAGGAAGGAATTCGAAAAGGCAATGGATTTTGCCGAGCGTGCCATGCGCCGCTTCTTCGATGTTGTTCAGGACATGCGCAAGGACCTGGAAAAGGACGAGGCGAAATAACCCGCACTCAATACTTGTTGAAGGCATCGCGGGCAAAATGCGGCACAGGCACAGCGCGCCTTGTCGTCAGGTCCATGACAAGGCAGCGCACCTCGCCCGAGGCAATTGCTTCCCCGCTCATCATGTCCTGCAACTGGTGGCGGATTGAGAATGTCTTCTCGCCCATGTCGCCGATCCAGGAAACCAGCGACAATGCCCGCCCCTCGCTCGAACGTGCCAGCCGTGTCAGCTTCATTTCCACAGCCACCCGTCCTTGATTGGTTTCGCTCAGCCATTTGGTGGCGATGCCGGCATGGGTCCAGACATGCGGCGCACCATCGGTAAATCTGGATATGATTGCATTGGCCAGAAGGTCGCCATCCGGTCCCGTCTCGAAATTGCGCAAGATTGCGGCATGGCTGGTAATCGCCCTGCCGCTTTCAAGCATGGCCTCGATATCCTCCGGTCCGAGCGGGCCAGGCTGGATGCCGCGTGGCAGCGCATTCGTCCAATCCTCCTCCGGCGCAATCTCCATTCGCCCGACCTTGTAGCCCGGTTGGTCAAGCGCTGTTGCAGCCAGCATCCCGCTTTCCCCGTCTTCCAGCAAATGCAGGATGGATCCGGCAAATTTTCCTTCAGCAACGTGGCCGGAGCGCACCACGATCGGGCGGCCTTCCACAAGCTCGCGATGATATCGCACATGCCGCACGATCGCGGTTCTTGCTGCCGGATTGTTTCCCGTAGCGCTCAGCGCCAGCACTTCCGAAGCCTGCTGAAAGGCACGGAAATAGAATTGGACATTCATGTGCCGGTTCTCGTCGCATTCCCAGGTGTTGACGAAACTGCGATGGGTGATGGGAAGCGAGGATATTCTTGACGTCATGACTTGCTGCCGGTTTGCGCTGGAGAAAAATTCGGTATTCAAGGTTTCAGGGACTTGAATATAGCGATTCAGCCTGTGACGGAATTGGCAAAAGCCGAAGCTTCGACAAATCACCGGTGGAGACAGGTATTCCCATCGCGAACGGATGTGAGACCATAAGCCTGCAAACCACATAATGAAAAATCGCGTATGACCTTGGTGAGATGAAACAGAGAAAGAGTCTGACGATGAATGCAATTCGTTTTCTGCTGGCCTTGGGTGGAATTGGTCTGACCGCGATCATCATTGTGTCGATAACCCGTGGAGACTTCTTCGCCGAAGGCTCCGCGATTTACGCGATGTGGTGGGGCAAGACGACACTGGTCGATCTCTATCTCGGCTTTGTCATTACCGCTGTGGTGATGGGCCTGGTCGAGAAAACCCTTGCTGCCCGGCTGTTCTGGATTGTGCCGTTGTTCTTCCTTGGCAATGTCTGGTCAGCCTTGTGGTTCGTCCTGAAGCTGCCGCGCATCGCATCGATGCTGTCACGCGGCTGAACCCTCGGCACTGTCTACCAGGATGGCGCGCGCAATAGTGGCGCTGTATCCGGCAGCCTGATCGCATCCAGGAGTGGACGGTTGGTCTCTCGTGGCAACAGCATCGAAACAATGATTGCAATACCGAATGTAACGGCAAGAGCAGCAAATGCCGCGCTGAGCGCCACTGGCAAGCCGTCAATTGAAAAGGCGGCAATTCCGGGAATGAAAGCATAACCGGCCAGAACTGACGCGCTGCAAAGCATTGCCAATATGGCAGCCAATCGCGAGAAGCGCCCCCACCAGATCGTCATGATCATGACCGGCAATACCAGTCCGCCACTGGTTGCAATGCCCCAATGGCCCGCAATGCTGGGATCTGCCGAATGAAATGCGCCAAGCCAGGCTGCTGCAGACACGAAAGCCGCAACGAAAACCCGGACCATGAAAAGACGGCTGGTGGCAAGCACCGGGTTGGCCACATCGGTTGCGACTGCCATGCGCGCGACAATTGATCCGCTTGCCTGAGCCAGCGCATTGGCTAATGCCAGCGGCAACAGCACGCTTGCCATGCCGATCAGCAGGCCGATTACCGACGGCAGTCCCGATATTGAGCCGAACGCCAGGGTGATTGTGTCAGCCGACAGGCGGAAATCGGCAAGGCGGGCAAGTTGCTCACTGTCGCCGCCGCAGGCTGCCAGTGCTGCTTGCAAATCCACCGCCGGTGCGCCGCAAATCCTCGCCATCGCCATTGACGGGTCGGCGGCAGATACCAGTGGCGTGAAGGAGAACAGCCAACTCGGGAAGGTTTCGGGATCGCCGAAAGAAATTCCAAGCAGGTCATCATAAAGGCCGAGCTTGGCAAATCCGGCCAGTGCCGGGATTGCACCCAGAACAAATGCTGTCAGCATGAGGGTGTAGCCCGACGACTTAAATGTTGCGGCCCTGCCTCGAATTGCAGGAACCGGACCCAGGAAGAACTGCGCAGCGCCAATTCCGCAAGCCAGGAACAGCATCATTGCCAGTGAGGCGAGCGAATTGCCCGCGTCAATCGCCCCCGGCACGTCGACCTGCGGGCCGAGTAATCCGCCGCCAATGGTTTTCAACTGGCCCTCGATATCGTTGACATCCGCCAGAATGTTGATCCCGTAGCCCAGTTGCGGGATCGGCCAGCCGTTTCGTGCAATCGACAGCCAGGTGACGGGACCGATTACGGCAATGGCCACAGCAACATATACCAGCGAGTTGGCCCGCATCGAGCCCCTGATGCCTCCGGGCAGAATGCAAACAAGAACGGTCGCTGCAATGGCAATTGCAATCATCGACTTCGGCATGGCCAGGAAATGGCTTGCCTCGCCGATGGCCATCGCCATGGCTGACCAGCAAAGCAGAAAGGCTGAAACAATGCTCGCCATGGCCAGAATGAGCCCGACAATCCGACTGGAATGGCGCGCAGCGACGAGTTCGGAAACCGAAATCGCGCCGCTCTTCCGCAGATAGGGCGCCACCAGCACCGTGCCGATGACTGCGCCCAGGACCGGACCGATCATCCAGGCCATGGCGTCCGTGCCACCGTGGAAGATGCGACCGGCCAGCGTGGTAAGGCCGCATATCGCGAGCAGGGAAGCAGCCTGCGCCAAACCTGCAAAGGTGGGCGAGCAGGTGCGCTGTGCCACGGTCCATTCATTGAGCGACATGGTGCGGGTCTGGATACCGACAAACACGGCCACCGGCAAAACGAGAAAGCTTGTCAGTGCCAGCGCCAGCGACTGCGGCGCACCTGTCTGCTCGACCAGCATGGCCAGAAGGGCGAAGACGATGATGGCGAGCCCGGCCAGCATCGCATAGCGACCTGCATTAGACAGCAGGCTTGCACTCGCATTTGCTGAAGCAGTCCGCTCGATCATGCATCAATGTCCGTGTCGGAAATATTGTTGCGGCGGCTGGTCCGGGCCTGCCAGCCGGCCATGGCAAACATCAGCAGGCCACCTGCCACCGGTATCAGCAATGCTGCAAGCAGCATGTCTGCCGGAATACCTGCCAGGGCTGAAGCTGCGCTGTTGCCGGTAAACATTGCGGCAACGCAAAGGCCTGCCGCCACTGAAATGGCTGCCAGAGTTACCTGCATGGTTTGTTGCCACCAGCGGCGCGGTTTGCGGATTGCCAAGAAACAGGTCTCCGTTTCAGCTTTGTACGAACACTCCCGTCCGCTCTTCATGGTTCGCCAAAGAACACATGTTGCGAATTCCGGTTCAGTTCATCGCCCTATCAGGTTTTTGTCGATTCAGGCGAAACCGGAATTCATCTAGCACGGTATTTGAGATTGCGGAAAACCTCTTGATGCATGCACTGGCGTTTTCCACCAGCTTGTATCGGCGGGGATAGCTTGCTTTTTATGGTTTGTATCGAAATAATCAGGCACAAGGGTTCAGGAGAAAAGCTCTCGGGGAGGGGACTTTGAAAGCTGGGACAATCATTGTTGCCGACGACCATCCGCTGTTTCGCGATGCCATGAAACAAGCCATAGACGGGCTGGCCGAAGTTCGGCTGGTGGCGATGGCCGGCGATTTTGCCGAGGTCGAGAAACTGGCAGGCAGCAATGACGATGTGGAACTGGTGCTTCT
>JAGRLM010000103.1 GCA_020441795.1 Nitratireductor sp. | reverse complement strand
GCCTCGGAAACGCGGCGCACCGTATGGCCAAATTCGGCTGCAATCAGCTCCGCCGTATCAGCATCGATGACATCGCCGGGCTTCATCATCTGGCCTTGTTTCATCAGGAACTTGATGACATCCACCGAGCGCTCCGACATGCGGCTTGCCAGTTCCTGCAAGGTAATCGTTTCAGGCAATTGAACTTCGCGTGCAATCTTTTCGCGGGGCTGGTTGCCCATTGCCGCGCGACGCGCCTTTTCCTGGCGTCGCCGCATCGCCGCCATTGACGGCCCGCGCACATTGCCATCTTCATCCAGCGCATTGGTCAGGGTCAGCTTGGTACGGCGCCTGTCGTCACCAACCTTGGGCTTGACGGCCTTTTCGGGCTCTTCAACGCGCTTGCGCTCAAACGGCTTGAGTTCCTTCGGCCGTGCATCATCGCGACTGCCGGGCTGGGCTGTTGCTGCGGGGCGTTCCTTTGTCGCTGGCTTTGCTGCCGCGGCAGAGCTTTGCTCGGCCTCGTCCTGGCGGCGCTCGGCAGCAATACGCAGTTCTTCCTGGCGGCGTTCTTCCGCTTCACGCTCTGCAAGACGGCGAGCCATCTCTTCCGCGCGCCTGGCGCTTTCTTCCTCGCGACGCTTTCGGTCTTCCGCTTCGCGTGCCTGGGCTTCTTCCAGCGCACGCATGCGCGCATTCATCTCGTTGCGCGACAGGTTTGAAACAGGAGTTTCGCGCTGCGGGCGAACATTTTCACGGGTTGGCTCGCGACGTGGCGGTTGCGCCCTGGCCGTATCGGCAGGCGCTGCCTGTGGAGCTGTTGCCTTCGCTTCGGCGGGAGCAGGTTTTGGGCTGCTTGCGGGCGTCGGTGCCGCCGGTTCGGAAACCTTCGCGACCTTCTCTGCTGGTGCAGGTGAAGGTGCTGTTGCCGGCTTGGCCACCTCCGGGGTTGCGGGCGCAGTTGCCGGTGTTGCTGCAACAGGGGCAGGAGCAGGCGTTGGCACTGGCGCAGGTGCTGCCTGAACCGGCTCTTCCGGCTTTGCTTCGCCCGGCTTGGTGAAGCGGCGCTTGCGTGTTTCGACCACGACAGCCTTGCTGCGGCCATGCGAGAAGTTCTGCCGAACAGTTCCCTGTGTCAGGCCTCCCGGGCGCAGCGACAGCGTCTTCTTGGGAGTAACGCTGAGCTTGTTGTCGTCGTTTTCGTTGTCAGTCATTCGTGCTCTTGGCCTTGTCTCGTTTGCTCGGCCTGCCGGTCAGGGCAGGTTTTGCGCGTGGGGTGTTTGCCACGGTTCCCGTTGGAAATCCCGCCGCCTGTCCCGTTTGCGCGCTTTGTGTACCCGCAAAGCCGGAAAATCCAGCCCCTGGGCGAAAAACTTTGTTGTTCGAAGCCTTGCGCACTCGCAGGTTCCGAAGGCTTTATGCTGTCAGCTTTCCCTGTAGCGCAGCAGGAAACGGGTCAATTCGACCAGTTTCCGTGTCGCACCACCATCTATCGCAGCAGCATGTATCACATTATGCCCCCCCAATGCCAAATCCATTTGACTTGAGGTAAATACCTTTGTTGCAGGAATGTCCGGGCCACCCAGTTCACGCGTAGCGGTTGCTGCCTGGCGCAGCTTTCGGATTCCGTCCTCTGCCGCATCCATAGCATGAAACACCATGTCAGCCGAACCATTGCGCACGGCATGATCGACTTTCGAAAACCCGGTGACCACGAGTCCTGCTTTCCTCGCCATCCCCAATGCGCCAAGCGCGGCTCTCTCTATTGCGGCATCGGTCTCTGCACCCAATGTGGCGGAGATGGCAAATTCGCCCTTGAGCGCCCGGTTGAACAGACGCTTCTTCACCGCCTGCTCGACCTTGCTGCGGCTTGCCGTGACCCAGCATCCCCGACCCGGCAGATTGTGCCTGATATCAGGAACGATCGTGCCATCGGGAGCAGCGACGAAGCGGATCATCTGATCCGCCTCCAGTGGCTCGCGCGTTACAATGCAGCTACGCGGATTCATGGCCTCGTCATCCGCTTCACCGGTTTGCTTTCCGGATTTCCTGTTTGCCACGCGCTATCCGCCTGTTGCCGGACCGTTCTCAGGCTTCCGCGCCTGCTTCCGCCGCTGCTTCTGCCGGGTGCAGGTCTTCTTCCGTTACCCAGCCGGCAGCCAGGCGGGCAGCCATCACCATGTTCTCCGCTTCAACCCGCGACAGACCGAAACCATCAAGAATTCCGGCAAAACGCTTTGTCTCGCCATCCTTGCGTTCATTCCATCCAATCAGGTCATCGGCCGCGCAGCCGGCAAAGTCTTCGAGGGACTTGATGCCTTCCTTGCCCAGCGCAACCATCATCGCAGTCGTCAGACCATCGATATCGCGAAGATCATCGCTGACGCCCAGCGCCTTGCGTTCTGAATCAAGCTCGCTCTCGCGCCGATCCAGATATTCGCGCGCCCGTGCCTGCAATTCTTCTGCAGTTCCCTCATCAAAGCCTTCAATTGTGGCGATTTCGTCCTGATCGACATAGGCGACTTCCTCGACCGAGCCGAAGCCTTCCGACGCCAGCAGCTGCGCAACCATTTCATCCACATTGAGCGCTTCCATGAAGGTCTTGGAATTCTCGAGGAATTCTGCCTGGCGGCGCTCGCTCTCTTCCTGCTCGGTCATGATGTCGATCGCCCAGCCGGTCAATTGCGAGGCAAGGCGAACATTCTGCCCGCGACGGCCAATCGCCAGTGACAACTGGTCGCCTGGAACAACAACGTCAATGCGCTCGGCTTCCTCGTCGAGTACCACCTTGGCGACTTCCGCAGGCTGCAGCGCGTTTACGATGAAGCTTGCTGCGTCGGGCGACCATGGAATGATGTCGATCTTCTCGCCCTGCAATTCGCCGACAACTGCCTGGACGCGACTGCCGCGCATGCCGACACAGGCCCCGACGGGATCAATCGACGAGTCGTTCGAGATGACCGCGATCTTGGCGCGTGAACCCGGATCACGGGCCACCGACTTGATCTGGATGACGCCGTCATAGATTTCCGGCACTTCCATCGTGAACAGTTTCGCCATGAATTCGGGATGCGTACGTGACAGGAAGATCTGCGGTCCGCGCTGTTCGCGACGCACATCGTAGATATAGGCACGAACCCGGTCGCCATAACGGAAATTCTCCCGCGGGATAGTCTCGTCACGGCGGATGATTGCTTCGGCGCGGCCAAGATCGACAATGACATTGCCATATTCGACGCGCTTGACCGTACCATTGACGATTTCGCCGACCCGATCCTTGAATTCGTCAAACTGCCGGTCGCGCTCTGCCTCGCGTACCTTCTGCACAATCACCTGTTTTGCCGACTGGGCGGCAATGCGACCAAAATCCATTGGTGGCAGCGGCTCGGAAATTGTCCCGCCGATCTGTATGTTGGGATTCTTGTCGCGCGCCAGTTCCAGCGAAATCTGGGTTGAATAGTCCTCGACCGTGTCAACGACTTCGAGAAGGCGCTGAAGCTTGATCTCGCCGGTCTTCGGGTCGATATCGGCAAGCACGTTTGTTTCCAGACCGTAGCGCGAGCGCGCCGCCTTCTGGATGGCATCAGCCATTGCCTGAATGACAATATTGCGGTCGATGGACTTTTCCCGCGCTACCGCGTCCGCGATCTGCAGCAATTCCAGCCTGTTTGCACTGACAGCCATGAGAGGTCTCCTCGGATTGGTTGTTCGCGAAGGGCTTTGCCCGCTTTCGCGTCCTAATGGTCTCTTGTTGTTTCGTCTTCGGCGTCATCGCCGTCAAAATCATCATCATCCGCCAATTGCCGGTTCGCCTGGCGCAAGGCCTTGTCGCGCCGCAATGCTTCGCGGATCAGGTCATCGCCCAGAACAAGCTTCGCTTCGGCAATTTCGGCAAACGGAAGCGTGAACTCATCATCATCGGGTGCCGGTTCGTCGCGTCGGAATGTTACCGCCTCGTCGCTGGTCGAGATGATTCGTCCCTTGTAGCGCTTGCGCCCATTGATCAGCGTGCGCGTCTCAAGCTTGGCAACATGGCCTGCCCATGTGGTGAAATCGGACCGGCGCACCAGCGGACGATCAATACCGGGAGATGAAATCTCCAGATGATACTGGCCGCGAATGGGGTCTTCGATGTCCAGCACCGGAGACACTGCCCTCGATACAGTCTCGCAATCGTCAATCGACATGCTGCCATCGGGACGCTCGGCCATGATCTGAAGCGTAAGGCCGTTCATCGGCGACAGCTTGATACGCACCAGCCGGTAGCCGATATCCTTCAGCACCGGTTCGAGAATCTGCGCTACCCGCGCTTCCTGACCGGTTTCCGCTACAAGCCTTGGCTCTTCCAATGGTCCCAAAGGTCGTTCCTGACCGCCGGCACGAATGCGGGCGAATGGTTGGGGGTTTCCTCAGGCAACAAAAAAGAGCGGGTCCTTGCGGGCCCACTCTCACGATCTACCGGAGAATTTGAACTGCATATAGACAGTTTTCCTGCCGGATGCAAGAAATCTTTGCCGAAGCCGCCCCTACCTCAAAGATGCAACGGCGCAAATCATTGCCGGTGAAGTTTGCTAGGCTTTCGCGGCGCGAGCGTCATAGGAGGAGCGGGCTTGTTCGATTTTCTCCGCATTGGCAACCGTCCAACTGACAATCGCACATATCGGGACCGACAAGTCCTCGCCAAGTCTGGTCAGTGTGTAGCTCACCTGTGGCGGAGTTGTCGGCAGGACATGACGGCTGACAAACCCATCCCGTTCCAGCCGGCGCAAGGTCGTTGAGAGCATCTTCTGGCTGATCTCCCCCATTTCCCGGCGCAGTTCATTGAACCGTTTCGGTCCCTTGCCAAGCGCAGTCACGGTTTCAATCGTCCATTTGTCACCAATGCGGGAAAGCATGTCGCTGATGGTGCTGCAAATATTGATGCCAGCCCCGGCTGCATGATCTCCTGCAGGTATCCGCTCATGGGTATTCATCGCCGACTGCTCCTCATGGTCCGATGCAACTGCATCGGGAGTTTCTGCCTGTTCCGGTGGTTACCAAAAAGTGCCTACTTGCGCTTGTCTCACGATAACCAATATGTATCAAGTATCTTTTAGTAACTACCTTTCAGGAGAATGCCAAATGAGTTCCAAACCCCGCATCGCAGTCATTATCGGATCCACCCGCGACGCCCGCTTTGCCGACAAGCCGGCCGCCTGGATGTTTGAGCAGGCCA
>JAGRLM010000102.1 GCA_020441795.1 Nitratireductor sp. | reverse complement strand
AGCGGATGGATGGTTTTTCGGAAGTATTCCACCGCATAAGCTATGACAAGATTGGCACATCGACGATCCAGTCGCGCGCAACAGCCGGTGTTGCAGGCGCAACTTTCATCTTCTGCCTGCCGGGCTCACCCGGGGCTTGCAAGGATGCATGGGACGGCATCTTGCAACAGCAATTCGACTATCGACACATGCCCTGCAATTTCGTGGAGATCATGCCAAGGCTTGACGAGCACCTGAAGCGCGGCAAGGGCTGATTTTCGCAACCGGCTTCCTTCAGGCAGGTACGGTCATTGTCACCGGCAATACCGTCACATGCGCTCCTGCGGGCGGCTTCTTCCAACCATTGGCGGCTATCTGCAAACCCCGCCGGTTGGTCCGGTGGCTCTGGTGCAGGATAAGGCCCTGCCCCGGCGACACCTGCCCCAGCACATGCCCGGCAAGTCGGCGCCAGATTTCGCGGATACGGTCGCGGCGCGCGAAACCCGGATAGGCGTAATTGAAGGCGGCGGCCACCGATCCCGGTGACCCGGACAATGTGGCGCGTTGAACAAAATCCGAAGCGGACCAGTGCCAGCCGGGTTGGGGAACCGAGCCTGCCATCATCAGCAGCAGCCAGTCACCGCGCAGTCCTGCACCGGCATTTGCCAGCGATATGCCTTCTCTGGCTGCAATGCGATCGCACCCGGCTGCATCGCAGACGCGCTCGACATCAGGATCGGATGAAAAATCAACAATCACAGCATCGCGCAATATGCCGTCAGCAATTGCAGGCACCAGAGCACCCAGCGTTGCTCCAAGCCCCTCAACACTTTCTCCGACAATGATGCATGCACTGAACATGCCGCCTTGATAGCGCGAAATCGCATTTGTGTGAACCGTGCAGATCTCGGATGAAAAAGTTCTTGCTTTGTTCTCATTCCGCTGATAGGAATATTTTCAACAAAGCGGATTGTCCTGCGTACCGCATCGTGTAACCGAAAATGCGCGGAGCATCAAAATGCAGTCCCGTATAGCAGAAAAATCGTCCCGCTCCGGCAGGCACCTTGCCGCCGGTGACACCGCAAACAGATCCGCCAGGGATCATTCTGCCTTTCTGGCCGGCTCGGCACTCACACGCCGTTTTGGCGGCTTTGACGAAGTTCTGGACAATGGGCGTCTGCGGGGTCGCGCGGCGGGTATCAACCCGCAAGGCAGGTTCGAGCCAATCAGCAGGCATGTCTTTGATGATGGCTGGCAGACCATTGACGAATTGCCGCCCTTTGCCACCGAGGTGCAGGTGGAAAAGCCGCGTAGCATCATTACCCGCAACGAATCGCCCGATCTTTCCTTCGACCGGTCAATCAACCCCTATCGCGGCTGCGAACATGGCTGTGTCTACTGCTTTGCAAGGCCGAGCCATAGCTATATGGGGCTGTCGGCAGGCATTGATTTCGAGACGAAACTGTTTGCCAAGCCGGGTGCTGCGCGTCTTCTGGAACGCGAGCTTGCCAAGCCCGGCTACCAGCCGAAAACAATCGCCATTGGCACCAATACCGATCCCTATCAACCGATAGAAAGGGAATGGCGGGTCACGCGCGAGATTCTCGAAGTGCTGGAGGCTGCCAATCATCCAGTTGCGATTGTCACCAAATCCGCACTGGTGACGCGTGACATCGACATTCTGTCGCGCATGGCCGAAAAGGGTTTGGCCAAGGTGGCGCTATCCATCACCACGCTTGACCGGCGGGTTTCGCGTGCGATGGAGCCACGCGCCTCAACTCCATCGCTTCGCCTCAAGGCTATCAGTGACCTGGCAACTGCCGGTATTCCCGTCTCGGTCATGGTGGCTCCGGTCATTCCGGCGCTCAATGACCATGAAATCGAGCGCATTCTTGATTCAGCGCGCGGCGCCGGTGCTGACGAAGCGGGCTATATCCTGCTGCGGCTGCCGCTGGAGGTAAGCCCGATCTTCCGCGACTGGTTGCTGCGGCATTTCCCTGATCGCTATCGCCATGTGATGAATGTTCTCAAATCCATGCGTGGCGGCAAGGATTATGACGCTGAATGGGGCAAGCGGATGCGTGGCACCGGCCCCTATGCCTGGCAGGTCGGCAGGCGTTTTCAACTGGCTGCAAAGCGGCTTGGCTTCAACACGCGCAGGCGGAAGCTGGACACATCGCTATTCGTGCCACCACTGGGTGATGGTCGTCAGTTGGCGCTTTTCTAGACAAAGTGATTGCCCGACGGGTCGCGCCGCCGCAAATGCGGCCTGTCGGGTCTTGAAGAGAATCGGTGTTGGGGCCACCCTCGCCGCATGTCCCCACGTCCCGACACCGATTCTCTCACCCTTTTTCCGACCCGCACAGGGCCGGATTTTACGTTCGAAGCTGATCTGCTGTCCCGTGGCCATTCACTGGTTGCAGGTGTTGACGAGGTGGGAAGGGGTCCCCTTGCCGGGCCCGTGGTCGCTGCGGCGGTCATTCTCGAACCGGATGATATTCCGCAGGGATTGAACGATTCGAAGAAACTGACCGCTGCAAGGCGGGAATGGCTGTTTGAAGAAATCCTGCTCCGGGCAAGATCTACGAGTTGGGCGGCGGTAACAGCCGCAGAGATCGATGTGATCAATATCCGCCAGGCGACTTTCAAGGCCATGTGCAATGCGGTTCAAGCGCTCGCCATGCAGCCGGACCGCATTCTCATTGATGGCCGGGACGTGCCGATTGAGCTGAGGGATCGGGGTAGTGCCATCGTCAAGGGAGATGCGAAAAGCGTATCGATCGCCGCAGCATCGATTGTTGCCAAGGTCATGCGCGACCGGATGATGACACGGGCCTGCGCCGAGTTCCCTGCCTACGGGTTTTCCAGGCATGCAGGTTATGGAACAGCCAGACATCTTGCAGCAATTGCAGCACATGGCGCCACGCCTCTGCACCGATTGAGTTTTGCGCCGCTGCGCAGAGACTAAGAGCCGTATAGAAAACGGGGCGCTCTCGCGAACGCCCCGAATTGTTGGATTGTCACGAGGAACAATCAGTTCATGCGGCTTTTCAACTCGGCGAGTCCCTGCTTGAACAATGCGTCAGCGCCTGCACCTGACGCCTTTTGGGCAATCAACTTCTCGGAAGCAGCAATTGCAATGTCAACGGCGGCGGAACGAACATCCGCCATTGCCTGCGCCTCGGCCTGACCGATTTTCTGTTCAGCCATTGCAGTGCGTCGTGCAACAAAGTCTTCCGTCTTCTTGCGTGCTTCTTTCGCCAGCAATTCGGCCTCATGGCGTGCGGCTGCAACGATGTCGCTGGCTTCTGCCTCGGCGGCCTTGCGCTTGCGCTGATACTCGGCGAGAAGCTCCTGCGCCTCTTCACGAAGCTTGCGGGCCTCCTCGAGTTCATGGCGGATCTTGTCGGCACGTGCATCAAGTGCCTTGCCGATCTGGCCTGGCACCTTGAGGTAGACAACGATACCGAGGAAAATCACCAGGGCGATCAAAGCCCAAAACGTGGCGTCGAGTTCCATGCTCAGGCTCCCTGTTTCGCTGCTTCGGATACGGCCTTGGCAAGGTCTGCCTTGGTGACGGTTCCACCCAGCAATTCCTTGACGATTGTCTCGGCTGTGCCGGCAGCGATTTCGTCGACATCACCGAGCGCCTTGGCGCGAATGCCTGCGATTCGTGCTTCTGCTTCGGCAAGCTTTTCCGCCAGTCCGGCTTCCGTCTTCTGCCTTTCGGCTTCTGCCGCAGCCTTGGCTTCGTCATTTGCCTTCTGGGCAATGGCAGTGGCGTTCTTGCGGGCCTCTGCCAGCTCATGCTCATAGGCAGCATGGGCGGCATCTGCTTCTTCACGCATCCGATTGGCCTCATCGAGGTCCTGCGAGATGCGGTCGCGGCGAACTTCCAGAATCGAGGAAATCCTCGGAATGGCAATCCGCGCCATCAGAAGGTAGAAAACGCCGAATGTGATCGCCAGCCACAGAAGCTGCGATGCAAAGCTTGCTGGATCAAATGGCGGAAAAACTCCACCATGGCCAGCATCATGCACCGCACCGGTCTCGGTGTGGGTCGCACCATCTGTTGAAGAATGGGCACCGGATTGCTCTTCAGCCCATGCATTGGAAATGAACATCGCTCCCTCCTCTAAAGGGCGTACGGCGGCGATATGGTTGTCGCCGCCGCGTTGCTACCGATATTAAACGGCGAAGAGGAGGAGAAGGGCAACGAGCAGCGAGAAGATGCCCAGAGCTTCTGTAACGGCGAAGCCGAAGATCAGGCGGCCAAACTGGCCATCAGCTGCCGACGGATTGCGAAGTGCGCCCGCCAGATAGTTGCCGAAAATGGTGCCAAGGCCAATGCCCGCGCCACCCATGCCAAGGCATGCAATGCCTGCGCCGATATACTTTGCTGCTTCCGCTTCCATTTCAAACTCCCTTGAGTCTCAAGATTGGTATTTCAGTGTTTCGATGTGGCCCAGGGGCCGGTGAACTTATTCCCGCTTGGCTGATCCGGATCAGTGACCCGGATGCAAGGCGTCGTTGAGATACATGCAGGTCAAAACGGCAAAGACATATGCCTGCAGGAATGCAACGAGGAATTCGAGGCCGGTCAGCGCCACGGCCATGGCCAACGGCAGGATCGCGCCGCCAATGCCGACCGCACCAAGCGCTGACAGGCTGGTAACGAAGCCGGCGAAAACCTTGAGTGTGATGTGCCCTGCCAACATGTTGGCAAACAGACGCACTGAAAGGCTGATCGGGCGCGACAGGAATGAAATCACTTCAATCAGTACGACCAGCGGCAACAAGGCGCCTGGAACACCTGATGGCACAAACAAGCCCAGGAAATGCAATCCGTGCTTCCAGAAGCCGTAGATGATTACGGTCAGGATCACGAGCATCGCCAGCGCGAAAGTCACGATGATGTGGCTGGTTACAGTGAAGAAATAGGGGAACATGCCAAACAGGTTGGCAACCAGCACGAACATGAATAGCGAAAACACCAGCGGGAAGAATTTCATCCCCTGGGTTCCGGCCGCGTCACGCAGGGTGGACGCCACGAATTCATAGGACATTTCGGCAATCGACTGCATGCGGCCGGGCACGAGGCCGCGTCCGCTTGTCGCCCAGACCAGAAAGCCCGATGCGGCTGTCACGGTTGCCACCATGAACAGCGATGAATTGGTGAACGACAGATCCAGCCCGTTGAAATCCAGCGGGATCAGCTTCGAAATCTGGAACTGGTGAATGGGATCGTTCGACACCCGTTATTCCTCTTCCGTCCAAATGAATCCGGCAGTTTTCCTGCCAGTTCGCGGGAACCCCCCGCCTTTCACATTACCATGCGGCCAGGCCGCTACTCGTCTTCGTCCTCGTCATCCAATGGTGCAGCCTTTTTGGGCGCAGCCTTGGGTTCGAAGCCCTTGCGGTGTGGATCAGCCATGGTGCCTGCCGCCCGCATTACATTGATAACACCGGCAACGAAACCCAGGAGGAGAAAGAAAATCATCCCCCAGGGCGGATAACCGGATACCTTGTCGATACCCCAGCCGATTGCCGCGCCCACCAGCACCGCCGAGACAAACTCGGTGGAAAGCCGAAGGGCATTGCCGAACCCTGAATTATCCGGCCGGGACTTTTGTGCCTCAGCCCTGATTTCCCGGTTTCGGTCCAGTTTGTCGTCCAGCGCCCGCAAGCGCCTTTCGAGTTCTTCTTCCGGTATTTCCCCTTCGGGTGTCCGGTTTTCGCCAGCCACGGGAAACTCCATGGAACCGCTTGTCAGGAACACCCCAGTGGCGGTCCCTCAAGTCGCGCGCAACATAGTTTTGGCCCCGTGCGGTGTCAAGCGCAGCGAGGCAGAACCAACTCATTGATTTTCAAGGGATTTGGTGCCGCATTAGACTATGCGACAATGCGCCTTGCCTGTTCCGGCGCAAAAAGCTGCCCGAAGGTCGGCGAATCCTTGCGCGGCGTACCACGCAAGGCGAACCTGCTCAGCTCCAGCCGCCGCCGAAAGTGCGGTAAAAGATGTGCAGTCCAATGCGCCCGACGCGCTTCATGTGAGCTGCCCATTTTGGCTTCACATAAGTCGCATGATAGTGGGTCGATGAACCGACCTCGGTCAGCCAGATGCGGCCTTCGGTGGTTTCGCGCGCCACATATTGCGCTGTTTCCCATCGCTTGGGATCGTTCACCCGATCACGGATACGGTCGCAGGCGAAGGAAAACTGGCAGCGGTTGCGCCATTCCTTGTTCTGATAGACTACGCCACAAATGCTATTGGGATAGGCCGGGTTCTTGACGCGGTTCAAAATGACCTGGGCAACGGCAGCCTGGCCTCGGACCGGTTCGCCCCGCGCCTCGAAATAGATACCCGCCGTCAGGCAGTTCTGTTCGCGCTCGGCAAAGGTTGACAGCGGCAGGGGGGTTGCCGCCCATTTGTGGTCATCCTTGTCGATCTTCGGAATCAGGCTGATCGGCCGCTCATCGGCAAGAACGGCCGCAAAGGGCGAGCGCACGGTGTCGTCCTGCTCACCATAGGCCAATACGTGAGGGATGGATTCCTCCACCAGACTCGCAACCAGCACCGGCAGGTCAGTCTCGATTGGCGGCATGGCGTCCTTGGGCTTGTGGAAAAGGGAGGCGACCTTGTAGGCCTCATCCGATTTCAATGCCTTCACGAATGCCAGTTCAAACCGGTTTTCAAGGTTCTCAGGTGCAAGCATGGACTGGCGTTCCATCACTGAGCCTGCCGAGAACCGTACTGGCGGACTTACCGGAGTAGCGGAAACAACGCGATCACCCAGCAGCTTTCGGTTGATCTTTTGCGGTTGTCTTGGCCCCGGCACACCTTCGCGGATATCTGGCTCGCTATCCCTGGTGCGCGGTTTCGGTTTGCTGGTGCCAGTTACAATGGGGTCAACCCCCATGTCGTTCCAGCTTTCCGCGCGTGTGCTTTCGTTCGCAGCCATCGCAGCAGTGGCAAAGGTCTCGCCAGGAGCCTCGTCTATGCTTGCAAGCCATCGCTGCTCGACCGGTCTTGCCGACAGTGACGCGACGTCCTGATAGGCAATGATGGACGGATAGGTGAAGAAGACTGCCATACCCGCAATCAACGGATAGACAAGTCTCGTCAGTTTCCCTGCATGGGGAAACCGGATGCGGTCAGAAATACGCAAAACCCTACTCCAGACTAACAGATCTGACGGTTATGATTGCCAGCAAACAGCTGACAGGAAGCAACCATAGATCGTTAACCTTGACAGGCGGTAAACAGCTGGTTTCCAAGAGGTTAACCCCACACATTCGCAATCGCCCTGCCCAACGGTCAAAGGATTTGCCCGCGCAAACGGGCGACAATCGGGCAGAAAAGGATTCATTGTGTGGAAAGACGCGACAGGATTAACAAAAGGAAAACAACACGCATCCGCCCTCAGCCGACTCGTCGGCCTATCGCTTGCGGGCCCTGTTTGAAAACGGGTTGTCGCTCTTGCGCATCAGCAGGCGAATGGGAACGGACCACAGTTTGAACTCCTCGCGCAGGGAATTGACGAGGTAGCGTTCATAGGAAGTGGGCAATGCCTCGGGCCGCGAGCAGGAGACAACAAAAGTTGGCGGGCGCGCCTTTACCTGGGTCATGTATTTGATCTTGATGCGGCGACCGGCAACTGCCGGCGGTGGATGGTGATAGATCACTCCGTCGAGCCAGCGGTTGAGCCTTGCGGTTGCAATGCGCCTGTTCCAGGTCTTGTGCACCTCGAATACCGCATCCATCAGCCGGGCGAGGCCCTCACCGGTCATGCCCGACATCGGCACGACCTTCAGGCCCTTGACCTGTGGCAGCAGGCGCTCGGCCTTTTCGAGAAGTTCTGCCAGCGCTTCCTGGCGGTCGTCGATCAGGTCCCATTTGTTGAGCGCAATGACCGGAGCCCTGCCCTCGCGAATGATCAGATCGGCAATCTGCAAATCCTGCTTCTCGAATGGTATCGTCGCATCAATCAGGACAATGACCACTTCGGCAAACTGCATGGCGCGCAGGCCATCAGCAACCGACAGTTTTTCGAGTTTTTCCTGGACGCGGGCTTTTTTTCGCATGCCGGCGGTGTCGAACAGGCGAACCGGCCTGCCCTGCCATTCCCAGTCAACGGCTATCGAATCGCGCGTAATGCCTGCCTCGGGCCCGGTGAGCAGGCGCTCCTGGCCGATCATCTGGTTGATGAGGGTGGACTTGCCCGCATTGGGTCGCCCGACAACAGCAATGCGCAGCGGCTTTGTAATGTCGACGCTGTCGTCATCTTCGTCGAAACCGTCGGGAAATTCGATCTCGGAAAGATCGTCATCCGCACCGAACTCATCTTCCTCGTCCGGATAGGCCCGCTCGCGCCCGATCGCGTCAACGATGGCATCGTGCAGGTCGCTGAAGCCGATGCCATGCTCGGCAGAGAGGGGCACAGGCTGGCCAAAGCCGAGAGAGAAGGCGTCATAATAGCCGGGCTCTCCAGCCTTGCCCTCGAATTTGTTGGCGACGGCAATGACAGGCTTTCCGGCACGGCGCAGAATATCGGCAAAAGCCTTGTCGGCCGGATTGAGGCCGGCGCGCGCATCAATCAGGAAAAGGCAGATGTCGGCCTCGGCAATGGCGATTTCGGTCTGCTCGCGCATGCGCGATTCGAGTGTTCCACCTGCCGCCTCTTCCAGGCCGGCGGTATCAATTACCTGAAAATACAGACCGCCAATATGGGCGTCAGCCAATCTGCGGTCACGCGTGACGCCCGGTGTGTCATCGACCAGCGCCAGACGCTTGCCGACAAGCTTGTTGAAAAGCGTCGACTTGCCGACATTGGGACGACCGATAATGGCTACCTTGAAGGTCATGCTTCCCGTTCCTGTGCCGGAAGTCCAGCAACATGGTTATGTGTCAGCCAGCAGCCTTGACGCCACGGCTGGCAAGAAGATCGAGCATGATCGAGGCGCGCGAGCGAACATTCCCGGCAGCGCCTGCGTCGTCGGCAATCATCTGGAACCAGTTGAGCGCTTCCTGATCGTTGCCGGCCTTCATGGCTGAAAGTCCAAGCGCCTCGCGGGCGAGATGGCGGTAAGGTCCGCCGGCCCCGGACAATGGCGTGAGGCGAGCCTTGACCTGATCATAGCTTTCGGTGTCGACGGCAACCATCCCGCCGCGCAATGTCGCAACTGACCGCAACGGTTCAGGAACTGACTTGTCTGCGGAAATCTCGTCAAAGGCCTTGAGGGCACCAGCAGTATCGCCGCGTCCGATCAGTTCACCTGCAAGGCGTAGTCGCGCCAGTGCCGGGTAATCGCCGACGCCGGTTTTCGACAATTCCTCGAGTTTGGCAATCGCGTCGTCCTGACGACCCTGCTTCGACGATTCGACTGCCGACAGGAATACGTCGCCTGAGGCGGCCGCCTTCTGCTCGCTGCTATATTGCCAGTAGCGGAATACGCCCGTGCCAACGACCACGAGAACAGCGGCAGCGATGATGAGATTGCCGAAACGGTTCCATATCGCCTTGGCCCGGTCGTGGCGGATTTCCTCATCCACCTCGCGAATGAAACTGTCGTCGGACATGATGCTCTTCCAGATTGATGCAAATGGGGGCCGGGACGCAATGCGTCCTGACGGTTGGCGGTCTTTTAGAGCAAACCGGGGGGGTTATGCAATCGGAACCGGCACACCAGCGATCCACACATGTGCCTTCCAGACGATAAGAGCCCAAAGCGCGAGGCCTGTGACGACGGCGATGGCGTCATTGATAACCGGGCCTGGCTGCGGCAGTGCGCCACCGCGGCGCTTTACGGCAATCCGGTTCCATACCGCCCAGGCAAGAAATGAGCCGAACAGGATGATGGAAGCCAGATCGCCGTTCACCAGCAGATGCGCAAATGCCCAAAGCTTCACGGCCAGCAGCATCGGGTGCTTCAAAATCGGCTTCAGCTTTCCGGGTTTGAGGTTGGAGACCATCAAGCTGATGAGCGCCAGTGCCATCAGCAAGATGGTCAGATGCACCATCCAGAACGGGGTGACATAAATGACCGGGGCCAACGGACGTGCAAGAACATAACCCCAGATCAGCAATACCAGTCCGGCAAGCGAAATAAGCGAATAAACGCCCTTCCAGGTGCCTTCACCCATGGCAGCGATCCGGTCAAGGCGCCATTGCGGGGCAAGCATGCGAACGGAATGGATTCCGAGAAAAACAACAATGCCCAGGATCAGGACCAGCATATTCATCAATCAACTCCGATTTGTCGGGGAAATGCACTAACGGCACGGTAGCATTGCGATTGCAAGGCTTCCAGTGTTGCAAAGGACAAAATGACCGGCAAGACTGTCGCCATGGAAATCTCGAAGGCAAGAGCTGCACTTGAAGCGGCAAGGACCGCGATAGAGCGCGAGTCACGACTAGCTGCCGAAGCGCGGTCAACGGTCGAACTGGACCAGCAATCCGTCGGTCGCTTGTCGCGGATGGACGCGATGCAGGTACAGGCCATGGCGCAGGCGCAAGAGCGCAAGCGGCAGAATGATCTGGTTCGCATCGACATGGCACTGCGCAGGCTTAAGGCGGGGGATTACGGCTATTGCACCGAATGCGGCGAGGAAATCGCGCAGCGCCGCCTGGAAATCGACCCCATGGCGGAACGCTGCATTTCCTGCGCGTGACTTGCGCCTACTCCGCCAGATCCTTCACGTCATCGGTGCCCTTGTCGGCACTCTGGACAATCGGCGTCATGCGGGTGCCCAGCACTTCCTTCTCGATTTCGGAAAGTTCTTCACCGGCAAGCGACGCCTCGAATGCCTTCAGGCGTTTGTGGATCGAAAGCAGTTCAACAATCGTTCCCCATGAATTCACGAGATACTGGAACGAATTCGAGACCTGGTTGAATGCCGAGACAATCTGCTGGAACAGGCCGAAGGTAATGGCACCGGCGGCAATGGTTGGCACCAATAGCAACGAGGGAAAAATCACGTCCGTCTGGATATAGAGATATCGTGCGACGTTGAAATAGGCGTAGTGCCAGTAGAGGCGGAAATAATTCTGCCGGACATGGTTGAACAATTCCCCAAGCGCGATCGGCTCGGCACGGGCCGCGTCGTCCTCGCCATAGACGAGTTCCTTGCGGTAGGCTGCCTCGACGCGCTGATTGCGGAAATACAGGCCAGGCAGCTTTATGCCTGCCACCATCAAGAGGACGGTGCCGAAAATCGACCAGAATATTGCTGCAACCACCAGAGGTGCCGGAATGACGCCGACGATCGGCAATTCGGGAATATATTGTCCAAGTCCGTACAGGATTGGCAGGAAGGCGATCAGCGTCAGTACCGAATCGAGAGCACTGACGCCAAGCGATTCAACCGTCTCGGCAAAGCGCATCGTATCTTCCTGCACACGCTGCGATGCCCCCTCGACATGGCGCAGGCGCGACCAATGCTCGGTGTAATATTCGTTCATCGCAGTACGCCAGCGGAATATGTAGTGGCTGACAACAAAGCGGTTGACGACCGCGACCAATATCCAGACGGAAGCAATGAACAGGAAATCGAAGGTCGCCGAATAGAGGCTTGCTGCCGGGACGGTTCCCTTGGTCTCGCCGGTCAGTGCGTTTTGAATGAGGTCATAGAACGGACGGCGCCAATTGTTGAGCGCGACACTGGTCTGCACCGAGAATGCGGTAACGAAGAGGATGAAGCCGGAAACGAGGATCGACCAGACCTGCCAGCGATGCGGGCTGTACCAGAACCAGAATGCCGCAAACAGCAGGACGCAGACCGCGTAATAAAGATAGAACCAGATCATGTCCGGCGTGAAGAAGAACTGGACCGTGCCGAGATCGCCCGCGCCCTCCATTGGCGGAAGGCCGATTATGCCTCCCCAGGAATCCGCGCCGCCCGCATACCACAAACCCATGGCAATCGCGCACCAGAGCACGAATGAGGGAAAGAAGATCCGGGGATTGGGGAAAAAGGAATGAAACACGGCAGGGCATCCATAAGGGTTGATGTTGCAGCGCTTTGACACCTGAATCGTGGAATTATCAAGTCACAAACGCTTTCTTGGCTGTTACCCGGTTTTTGGCCCGGCCAGGCATCAGGGTTTTGCGGTAGCGAAAATCAATTCACGCTGCGTTCACGCCATTGGTGCATATTGTGTCTTATCGCACAGTCACGAGGTGCACGCACCCCTATCTGTATTGCAACAGAGGGGGCGGGCGAAACAGGCATGCCTCCCGGCGCTGGCCAGAACCAGCCAGCGCTACGAGACGGCAGGATATGTATGTTTCCTCGCCACCCGGGCATACCTCCGGCGTCCACACACGCCCCTGGGACAATGGAGGAATGCAGGCCGCCTTCGAAAGAGGGCGGCCTTTTTTGTCGGGGAGGAATGCAGGCGAACACACCACAGCCCCGTGCTTGCCAATTCATGTTCTACGCGTTCGCGTTAACTCCCTGCTTACCATGTCGACGCACAATCGTTCGAAACAACAGCGATTCGTACGGAGTACGCCGCATGCATCTTGTCAGGAATGAACAAACCTCCAGCGACACCCTGCGTTTTGACGCGGCCGAAGCTGACAGCTATGCACGCATGATGCAGGAACTCATCATGGATATTGATGAGCTTGACCCGGTTGCCTTTCCTCCGGACCGGCGCTTCATCTTGCGCGACAAGGAAGCCTGGATTTACGAACACGGGAATGTCTGCGAACTGGTATATGTGCGGGTGGACCAGGACTACGATTGATACTTGACGCAGTGCCATCCGGGGTGCCTGCTTGCTACAGGTTTGTGGAGGAACGAGCATGACCTGGATCAAGACAGTCCCCTATTCGCAATCGACCGGTCGACTGCGCGATCTCTATGACCGGATCAAGGGACCCGGTGATGTGATCGACAACATCATGATGGCACATTCCCTGCGCCCCCATACAATGGAAGGGCACATGGCGCTGTACAAGCATGTGCTGCACAACTCCGCCAACAAGACACCGAAATGGTTTCTGGAAACGATCGGCGTGTGGGTCAGCCTGCTCAACGGTTGCGACTATTGTGCCAAACACCATTTTGCCGGGCTGAAGCGACTGATGCGCGATGACGAACGGGCACAAAACCTGTTGCTGGCGCTTGAGAACGGCAAGATTGAAACTGCGCCGCTCAGCGATGGCGAAAAGGCCGCGCTGGTTTATGCAAAGGCACTGACGCTGACACCAGCATCACTCACCAGGGACGCCGTCACCGCCTTGCACAAGGCGGGCTTCGACGATGGCGCCATTCTGGAAATCAACCAGGTGACAGCCTATTTTGCCTATGCCAATCGCACCGTACTCGGGCTGGGCTGCAGCACCGAGGGCGACATACTGGGCCTGTCACCGGGCAATTCCGATGACCCCGACGACTGGGGCCATGGTTGATCTTGCCGCTAGCCCGGCTCAGGCATCCACTATTGTTGCCTCGGTGGCAGCGCGCAGTTGCGCTTCGGAGATGCCATCGGCGAGTTCGACAATTTTCAATCCGCCCGGCACCACGTCGAGAACACCCATATTGGTGATGATACGGTCAACGACACCCTTTCCGGTAAGGGGCAGTGTGCAGGCCTTCAGGACCTTTGATTCGCCATGCTTGGAGGTGTGATCCATCACCACGACCACCCGACCGACCCCCGCTACCAGGTCCATCGCACCGCCCATTCCCTTGACCAGCTTGCCGGGGATCATCCAGTTTGCCAGGTCACCGTTTTCGGCGACTTCCATTGCACCAAGAATTGCCATGGCAATCTTGCCGCCGCGGATCATCGCAAATGACGTGGCGCTATCGAAATAGGCCGTCTGTGGCAATTCGGTGATCGTCTGCTTGCCCGCATTGATGAGGTCGGCGTCTTCTTCGCCCTCATAGGGAAAAGGTCCCATGCCAAGCATGCCGTTTTCGGATTGAAGGGTAACCTGGACACCCTTCGGGATATAGTTCGAGACCAGTGTCGGAATGCCGATACCCAGATTCACATAGGTGCCGTCTTCAAGTTCCTGCGCCGCCCGCGCAGCCATCTGGTTGCGATCCCATCCTGCTGGTTGCGTCTGCATCATGCTGTCTCCCGCTTGCGCACGGTGCGCTGTTCAATTCGCTTTTCATGCGCGCCCTGAATGATCCGGTGAACATAAATTCCCGGCAGGTGGATGGCATCAGGGTCAAGCGATCCCGTGGGCACGATTTCTTCCACCTCGGCGACGCAGACCTTGCCGCACATGCCTGCCGGTACGTTGAAATTGCGAGCCGTCTTGCGGAAGATCAGGTTGCCCGTCTCGTCTGCCTTCCAGGCCTTGATGATGGCAAGATCGGCAAAGATGCCTTCCTCCATGATGTAGGTCTGTCCGTTGAAATCGCGGTGGTCCTTGCCCTCGGCGATGATCGTGCCAACGCCGGTCCTGGTGTAGAAGCCGGGAATACCGGCGCCGCCAGCGCGCATGCGCTCCGCCAGTGTTCCTTGCGGGTTGAATTCCAGTTCCAGTTCGCCGGACAGATATTGGCGCATGAATTCCGCGTTTTCGCCGACATAGGAGGAGATCATTTTGCGGACCTGCCTTGTCTGCAAAAGGATGCCGATACCAAAATCATCCACCCCGGCATTGTTGGAGGCAAAGACAAGGTTTTTTGTGCCTGCATCGCGGATCGCCGCGAGCAACAATTCGGGTATGCCGCAAAGGCCAAAGCCGCCTGAGGCGATCAGCATGCCATCATGCAAGAGGCCGTCCAGGGCTTCAGTTGCGTTACGATAAACCTTTTTCATTCCTTGCCTGCTCCTTCGACCATCGTTCTGCCGTGATGCATCTGCCAGCACGATCAGCCGGTAGCATTCCTCGGCGCGATATTCAATTCCGTATCCGGTGTCTTGTATCTGCAGTTCGGGCAAGCGTCCAATGCCCCACCCGGTCTGGTGCTTCGAAGCTTGTGGCTTGTCAAAGTTTCCCGATTGTACCGTCAGCAAGCCACGCATCGAAAACTGCCAGAGCCCTTGCAGCGAAAGCCGCATCATTGATGTGGCAATCAATCTCCTCATACCGCACGGGTGTGCTGAAAACCTTGCGCATTTCGTCAAGGAACTCGGCAAACGCATCCGGGTCATGCGCCGGGCCCCCTTCACGGTCCCATTCCTCAACGCCGCGGGCAGGCATCAGCACGTGAACCGGCGCCGTGCCTTGCGACAGGCGCGCAGCCATCTCGCGCGCGGTTTCGCGGCGCTCCTCGCCATTGAGGCCCGAGGATTTGATCAGGCGGTTGTGTTCATGGAACGGACGGTCCTGGTAGCGCGCAGGGATTTCCTGCCAACCGGCAAAGTCGATAAGATCAAGACAGCCCGGTGCCACGATCTGGGGTATGCCGGCCCGACCTGCATTGAGCAGGCGATCCTTTCCGCCATTGACCACCGAACCGGCCAGCAAATTGCCCAGTTCCGGCAGTGCAAAATCCATCACGCAGGCAAAGCCGCCATCGGCTGCAATGCTTTCAAAAGCCATTCCTCCCATGCCGGTTGCATGGAAGACCGCGACTTCGAAGCCGCGCTTTTCAAGCTCGGGCTTCAAGATCTTCTGATAGCTCAGGCAGGAAGTACCAAGTGCCGTCATGCCGACAATCGGCTTTTTGCCATCCGGTTTCTGGACGGCGCGGGCAGCACCCAGCACAGCACCCGCCGCCTGACTGAGGGATGACTTGCAGATGGAGTTCAGGCCATAAAGCCCCCCGGCCCACAGGATCATCTGGATGTCGGATGAAAGCCTTTCCGGCGGGATGAGCGGCGAGAAGGATACGGTTGAAACCACATATTTTGGAACACCCAGGGGAAGTGCGCGGCACACATCAAGCGCGAGGTCGGTTCCCATGGTTCCACCAAGGGCAACAACCCCGTCAAACTTTCCCTCGCCATGGAGGCTTGCGACCAAAGCGCTGGCGCCCCTTGCCATGATCTGCATGGCGGTATTCTCGTCACCGCCGTCGATGGCAGCCTGAATGGAACTGCCGCCTGCACGGGCCACGTCATGCTTGGAATAGTCGGTCGGCTTTTGAGGATCACCCAGAACGCTGACATCCATGGTCAAGGCCGCGCCGCCCATCGCGGTCACACGCTCGACCATATATTCCAGTTCGTCATTCTTGGTGTCGTAAGTACCGATAATCAGGATCGTCTTGTCAGCCATCCATTCCTCCGCGAAGTCCGTTTGCCAAATCAGCCGCGCATCAACCGCCCCGTGGGATCATAAAACGGGGCCAATTGCAGTCTAGTCGAAAACATTCTGCCTGCGATCTGGACGTCAAATCCGCCCTCGTCAATCCATGCCTTGTCGACACCTTCATCCCTGTGGAATAGCGGTGAAAGAATTACGGTGAAGAATTAGAGAAATTACGGTGACAGTAACCGTAATTAGTGGGTGGTTCTGGTTCGCAATAAATACGGTTACTGTCACCGTAATTGTCACCGTAATTGGTAATGGTGTCACCGTAATGGCTGTCACCGTAATGGACCGTAATGGCGTAGTGGCGTAATGGTGTCACCGTAATGGGCGGGAAAGGAACCACGCCACAGGGTTTTGCGGATATTCGGCGAATGATGGCGGCACAATTCCCCAAAACCTGAAAAAATGTTTGGCTGATCGCAGCCTGATGCAGTCCTGAACGGAGAACCCGGATGAACACCGCAAATGTCAACTTTCTCAAGGAAAACAATGCCCGACACATGTTTCATCCCATGGCGCATCCGGCAGACAGCCTCGCCAATCCGCCCAAGATCATTACCGGTGGTGCGGGCGTAAGGATCAGGGATATAGACGGCAATGAAATGATTGATGCGGTTGGCGGCCTGTGGAATGTCAATCTGGGATATTCCTGCCAACCGGTGAAGGATGCGATTGCAAGGCAGTTGGATGCCCTTCCCTATTATTCTACCTTTCGCGGCACCTCGAATGATGCGGTGATTGCGCTCTCTTATGAAATGGCGGAATTTTTCAGGCAGGATGGCCTGGTGAGAGCGTTTTTCACGTCCGGTGGATCGGACAGCGTCGAGACCGCGCTTCGGCTTGCAAGGCAATATCACAAGATACGCGGCGAGCATGGCAGGGTGAAATTCATCAGCCTGAAAAAGGGATATCACGGCACCCATATGGGCGGAGCCTCGGTCAACGGGAATGCGAATTTTCGCACAGCTTATGAGCCACTCCTGCCGGGCTGCTACCACATCCCAGCACCCTATACCTATCGCAATCCGTTCAACGAAACAGATCCGGCAAAGCTCGCAATGCTGTGTGCAGCAGCGCTGGAGGACGAGATCGCGTTTCAGGGTGCCGGCACCATCGCCGCCTTCATCATGGAGCCGATCCTGGGGGCGGGCGGGGTTATCCCGCCACATAAATCCTTCCTGCCGAAGGTTCGCGAGATTTGCGACAGGAATGGAATCCTGCTGATCACCGACGAGGTCATCACAGCCTACGGGCGCACAGGCGCCTGGAGCGGCTCACGGCTCTGGGGCGTGAAACCCGACATGATGTGCACGGCAAAGGCAATCACCAATGGCTACTTCCCGTTCGGCGCGGTGATGCTCTCGCAAGACGTCACCGATGTCTTCGAGAATGACAAGACCGGCGCTGCCGCGATTGGCCATGGCTATACCTATTCCGGCCATCCGGTGGGCGCTGCTGCAGCCATTGCCTGTCTGGCCGAAACAAAGCGCCTTGATGTGGCGACCAATGCGGCAGCGCGCGGAACGCAGTTGTTCGACGGCATTGAAAAGCTGATGAAAAAGCATGAGTTGATTGGCGATGTCCGCGGCGGACACGGTTTGATGGCAGCCATCGAACTGGTATCTGATCGCCGGACAAAGGCACCGGTCGCGAAAGAATTGCCGATGGCATTGCAGGAGGCAGTTTACAAGAACGGCGTGATGGTTCGGGTGTCGGGTCCGAACATGATCTTTTCACCGCCATTGATCATCACGGAAGATGAAGTCAATCAGGTGCTTGCGGCAGTTGATGCCGGCTTCGCCTCTTTTTGAATGCCTGTGAGAAAGGTGAAACTCCATGATGCAGACCATCCGACCAGACGAGAATTTTGTTGCACTTCTTGGCACCAAGGGCGGCCCGGCCATTCGTCCCGGCTCCACCAACCCGACCTCCAACCTGCTGGTGCTGGATGGCAGGAAGATCGTTGTTGATTGCGGACTGGGCGTGACGCGCGGACTGGTCGATCAGGGCATGGCGCTGAAGGATCTCAACCTGATCTTTGTCACCCATCTTCATTCGGACCACTATCTCGAGCTTGGCCCGCTCATTCATACCGCCTGGACAGCAGGCCTGAAAACGCCGGTCATCATCATCGGACCGAGCGGTCTTGAGGACTACTGGCTGGATTTCGTGCGTTCCATGAGAGCCGATATCGAATTGCGGATCGAGGATGAGGGCAGGCCCGATCTTGCCGACCTTGTCAGCTTCAGGTCTCTCGATGACGGTATGGTTTTCAGCGATAACACTCTGAATGTCAGGGCCATGCGAAACGAGCATCCTCCGCTCATTGATACTTTCGCCTTGCGGTTTTCCAATGGCAACCATGATGTGGTCTTCTCAGGCGACACAGCCTATCTGCCGAAGCTCGCGGAATTTGCCCGGCAGGCGGATATCCTGATCCATGAGGCAATGCTGGAAAGTGCCCTTGAACCGCTGATGGTCCGAATTGGCAATGCGGATGACCGATTGATGAAGCACTGGCTACGCTCCCACACCATGGCGGGCGATGCGGGGAAGATCGCCACAACGGCAGGCGTCAAGACACTGGCGCTGCACCACCTCATTCCTTCCGATGATCCCGACTTTACCGATGACCACTGGCACGAAGCCGTGAGGCCGACATGGAAAGGCAAATTGCATATTGGCAAGGACGGCATGCGCATAGCGCTGTGACGAGGCGATGGCAATCACCGCCTATTGCAATTCATTCCCATTCGATGGTGCCGGGCGGCTTTGACGTTACATCGTAGACAACGCGATTGACGCCGCGAACCTCGTTGATGATCCTCGTTGCCGTGCGGCCTAGGAACTCCATGTCATAGGGGTAAAAATCCGCTGTCATGCCGTCCACCGAGGTAACGGCCCTCAGCGCCAGGACAAACTCATAGGTACGACCGTCACCCATGACGCCAACAGTCTGCACAGGAAGCAGAACTGCAAAGGCCTGCCATATCTTGTCGTAAAGCCCTGCCTTCCGGATCTCGTCGAGATAGATGGCATCGGCCTCCTGCAGGATGGTGATCTTTTCACGCGTCACGCCGCCGGGCAGGCGGATGGCAAGACCCGGACCGGGAAACGGATGACGGCCGATGAAATGATCCGGCAAGCCCAGTTCCCTTCCGAGTGCCCTCACCTCATCCTTGAACAATTCCCGCAGCGGTTCCACCAGTTGCATGTTCATACGTTCGGGGAGGCCGCCAACATTGTGGTGCGACTTGATGGTTACGGAAGGCCCGCCGGTGAAGGAAACGCTTTCGATCACATCAGGGTAAAGCGTGCCTTGCGCGAGGAAATCCGCGCCGCCGATCTTCTTCGCCTCGGCCTCGAAGACATCGATGAAAAGCCTGCCGATGGTCTTGCGCTTGGTTTCGGGGTCCGCCTCGCCTTCGAGTGCGGAAATGAATGTGTCTGAGGCATCCACATGCACCAGCGGAATGTTGTAATGCTCGCGGAACATCGAAACGACCTGGGCCGCCTCGTCCTTTCGCATCAGGCCATGATCAACCAGGATGCAGGTCAGTTGATCGCCGATTGCCTCATGAATGAGAATGGCGGCGACGGAACTGTCGACCCCGCCAGAAAGCCCGCAGATCACCTTGCCGCTACCCACCTGCTTTCGGATCGCTGCGATAGCCTGTTCCTTGTAGGCGGCCATGCTCCAGTCGCCCTTTATCCTTGCAATCTTGTGAACGAAATTCGAAAGCAGCCTCGCGCCATCCGGCGTGTGCACCACTTCGGGGTGGAACATGGTGGTATAGTATTTGCGGCTCTCATCTGCCGCTATGGCAAATGGCGCATTGGGCGAGGTGGCGATCACCTCGAAGCCCTGCGGCAAGACCGTGACCCGATCGCCATGGCTCATCCAGACTGGGTATTTGCGGCCGACATCCCACATGCCGTCAAACAGCGGACTGGATTTCAGGACCTCGACATCAGCGCGCCCGAATTCGCGGTGATGGCCGCCTTCAACCTTGCCGCCCAACTGGTGACAAAGCGTCTGTTGCCCGTAGCAGATTGCCAGGATCGGGAGACCGGAATCAAGAATGGCCTGCGGCGCACGCGGGCTTCCGGGTTCCGGAACCGATGCGGGGCCACCTGAAAAAATCACGGCCCGGGGTTTCATGCGTAGGAATGCGTCTTCCGCTGACTGGAATGGCACGATCTCGCAATACACGCCGGTTTCGCGGACCCGACGCGCGATGAGCTGCGTCACCTGAGAGCCGAAGTCGATGATGAGGATGGATTCTGGATGAGCCGTGTTTGTCATGACAAGGCCATAGGGAAATCCAACGGCATGCGCAACGGGTCGCTAGCAATTGGGCACAAACAGATTGGGGAACTTCACAGGTTAGTACAAGATTCTCGCGCCATTTGGCCACGATGCCCTCAGCCGACATGTGATTGCCTCTCTCAGCCAACCAGGGTTTCGACCGTCGCAAGGATTTGCCCCCACACCCTCTTGTGACCATCGCGGCTTTGTTCGCTGAGAAACTTGACGTGTGTCAGTTCGACGTCGGTCACGCCATCTTCGACTGGTGTGAAAGTCAAGGTTACCACACTGCCTTGTGCAGCGAAGGGGGATTCCCACGTGAACTCAATCCTGGAATATCGGTCAATTACAAGATAGGTCCCAGCATGGGGGTTGTCCTTGTCGCGCCGAACGATGAAAGAGAAACGGCCACCGACCCGCGCGTCAATTTCGCAATGGGGAACGGTAAAACCGTCATCCGGGATCATGTATTTCGCCATCATTTCCGGGTTCAGCCAAGCTTCGAAAATCTTGCGTGCCGGCTGGTTAATTCGACGGTTCACTGTCAGGCTCAGATCGTTCATCTTGTTCATCCTTGTTCAACAAGGCGTCCAGCTTTTCCAGACGCATTTCCCAAGTTGAGCGCAACTGCTTGAACCAGTTGTCGAAGAGCGAAACCGGTCCCAGTTCGGCGCTTATGTAATGCACCCTGCCCACCGTTTTGCGCGTGACCAGACCTGCAGCCTCCAACACCTTGATATGCTTGGAGACCGAGTTCAGGCTCATTCGATAGTACGCAGCCAGATCGGTAACCCGCATTGGCCCCTCCTGTACCAGCGTGGTGAGAATGGACCGCCTGGTTGGATCGCTCGCGGCTTTCAGGACCTCAGAAAGCCTCAATTCATCTGACTGTTGCTCAACCATTTGGGTGAATATACACCTGTGCTGTTATTAGTCAACCGTTTGGATGAATATTAATCTGCCCGGATCCAACAGCATCCATCAAGCGGTCCACTGCAATTGCCAGGTTCT
>JAGRLM010000101.1 GCA_020441795.1 Nitratireductor sp. | reverse complement strand
GAACGGCGGGTCTGACCGGCAATCGGTTCCTGTCTGTTTGTCCTGGGCCACTTCCCAAGGTCAAGCGGATATAACAGTACCAGATTCCCAAAGATGGAATTGGAACAAAGATGGCTCTGGCGCTGCCTGTTTGGGCGCGCTATTTCTTGCCAATGACCGAATCCTTACTGCCACACCTCAATCCTTTCGAATGTCGCGTTCTCGGTTGCCTGATCGAGAAGAAACTGCTGACGCCCGACGTCTATCCACTGACGATCAATGCGCTTCAAAGTGCTGCCAATCAGAAGTCGTCGCGCGATCCGGTCATGGCGATGGCGCCGGATGAAATCCACGGCGCGCTCAAATTGCTTGAAGCCAAGGGACTTGCCAAACGCATGCCAACCTCACGGGTTGACCGGTATGCCCAGGAGGCCGATCACCGTTTCACGCTGACCGTGGCGCAATGTGCGTTGCTCGCGCTGCTGCTGCTGCGTGGACCGCAAACGGTCAACGAATTGCTGATGCGCAGCGAGCGCATGGCCAATTTTCGTGATGCCGATCACCTGCGTGAAGAACTTGACATGATGATTGGCCGCAATCCGCCGTTGATCAAGGAGATCGGCCGCGCACCAGGCCAGCGCGAAGACCGGTTTGCGCATCTGCTTGCCGGCGACGTTGACGTTTCGACGCTTGCCGCAAGTGCGCCGCGCGCGCCAAATCCGTCGCAAGTCTCCGGCCTTGAGGAGCGGGTACGTGTGCTGGAAGAAGAACTCGCCGCAATGAAGGCCAGGCTTGACGCTGCCGGCATTTGATCATCGCGTGCCCGTGACCTGAAGCCACCTCGCATGGTATCATGGCAGCGTGAGCGGGAGGTTGGCATGGAAAACAGTCTGGCAATTCTTGTTGGCACGACCAAGGGCGCGTTCGTGCTTTCCCGAAAAGCGGGCTCGGCTGACTGGAATGTCAGTGGACCATATTGCGATGGCTGGCCGATCAACCACATGACAGGCGACAGCGAAACCGGAACCTTGTGGGCCGGTGGAGGCAATGAATGGCATGGGGCTGGTGTTTGGCGCTCGCCTGATGGTGGTCAAAGCTGGAGCCTGTCGAAGCTGTCGAAGGGTCAGATGGACGAATGGGCCGCCAATGATCCTGAAATGGCGAAGATGTTTGGCTGGACACCGCCTGAAACCCGGTTTGATGGCGAGGTGACTGCGATCTGGTCACTTGCCCATGCGCATGGCCGGTTATGGGCCGGTGGCAAGCCGGGCAGGCTTTATTCCAGCATGGATGGCGGGGCGAGCTGGGAACCGGTCAATGGCTTCAATGAGCATCCTACCCGCGACGAATGGATTGCCGGTGCTGCCGGTCTGGTGTTGCACACCATTGTCCCCGATCCAATTTCACAAGAAAAGCTGTGGCTGGGTATTTCGTCGGCAGGTGTCTTTGCTTCGGAGGATGGCGGACAAACCTGGGAGCGGCGCAACCGCCTTGCCAATGGCGAGAGCTGTGGCCATCACGATCACCCCGCTGCTCCGCGTGACGGCCAGACGGGCTTGTGCGTTCACAACATGGTTCGTGCGCCGTATTCTGATCATGATGTGCTGTACCAGCAAAACCATCACGGTGTGTTTCGAAGTCCCGATGGCGGGCGTAGCTGGCAGGATATTACTGAAGGGCTTCCATCGACATTCGGCTTTCCCATTGCGGTTCACCCACATGATTCCGAAACGATCTGGGTAATACCGCTCAATGGTGATACGCAGGGCCGTTACCCGCCACAAGCCTCGGCAGCGGTATGGCGCAGCAGCGATGGCGGCAATAGCTGGAGCGCCATGCGCAGCGGCCTTCCCCAGAGCAATTGCTACTTCACGGTCCTGCGCCAGGCAATGGCAACGGACAGGGGCGAAACTGCAGGAATTTACTTCGGGACCAATACAGGCTCGGTTTTTGCCAGTGATGACAACGGTGAAAACTGGAGCGAGATCGCCAGGCATTTGCCGACTGTCCTGTGTGTCGAGGTGCTCGACAGGCGTTGAACTTTTGTCGCCTCTTGATCCGCGTCAATCACAATCCGGTGCCTCACCGATAAGGCTCTGTGAAAGCGGAACCTTTTCATCACGGAGACACAAATGGCAGCGACCAACTGGGCAGAATTTACCGATCAGACCAATGCAAGAATGGCCGAGCTCAGGAAAAGCATGCCAGAGGCGTCCAAAGGTTTTGCCGAATTGGCGCGGGCGGCGATTGCGCCGGGAGCGCTTGATTCCAAGACCAAGGAATTGATTGCGTTGGCAATCGGCATAACCGCGCGCTGCGATGGCTGCCTGGCATTTCACGCCAAGGCCGCAAAGAAATACGGGGCTACGCGTCAGGAAGTGATCGAGACAATTGCCGTTGCGCTTTACATGGGCGGCGGTCCTTCGATGATTTACGGCGGAGAGGCGCTTTCGGCGTTTGATGCACTGACCTGAACACTTTTTCCATCTTCACGCATGCGTGTATCAGCTTGATTTGCCGATGGAGCCTGGTTGCGCCATAACCTCTTGAAAATGGGGTTTCCCAACAGGAGCGTGATTATGGACAGGAAAGCATTCTTTCTCATGGCAGGCGCCATGGCAGCAGCGCTGGCCGGGCAATATCCGGTGCAGGCGCGAGCCGCACAAAAGACAGCGATCTTTGCCGGTGGCTGTTTCTGGTGCATGGAAAAGGACTTCGAACATGTCGACGGCGTGAGCGAAGTGGTTTCCGGTTATACTGGCGGCACATTGGAGAATCCGACCTATCGCAACCATGATGACCATCTGGAAGCGGTGCGCATCGTTTATGATGACAGCAAGGTCAGCTATGGTGACTTGTTGCGGACCTTCTGGCGCAGCGTTGATCCAACCGATGCTGGTGGCCAGTTCTGCGACCGCGGGCACTCCTACACAACTGCAATCTTTGCCCTGGATGACGAGCAGTTGAAACTTGCCAAATCTTCCAAGGCGGAAGTGGAGGCTTCAGGCAAATTGCCCGGCCCGGTCGTAACGCCGATTGTCGCCGCCAGCTTCTTTACCGATGCGGAAGGCTATCATCAGGATTATTACAAGAAGAATCCTGTGCGCTACAATTACTACCGCAAGGCTTGCGGGCGCGATGCTCGCATTGATGCTCTGTGGGGAGAAGAAGCCCATGCCGGTATCAGGCATGGCAGTTGAGGCATTCAACCCTGGAAAGCGGTATCGGGCTGGCGCGCAAGTGTATCGGAGCAATGGCGTTGCAGCCTGGACGTAACCTCGTGAAGGTCGCCTCGCAGCGCTGAGGGATCAATCGCCTTTCCAAATGTAACGCGAAACGGCTTGCGCTTCTTGTTGAGCAATTCGTGGAACACCGTCATGTCGCGCAATTCGGTGTTCCACCGGGCAAGCCAGTAAAACAACCAGGAATTCCTGCCAGTGATATTCACCGGGACCACCGGAAGGTCGTAGCGGCAGGCAAGGGCTACTGCGGAGTTCTGCCATGGTCGCTCATTGAGCCGGCCATTTTCCCAGAAACCGATGCGACCGGAAGGGAAAATGATGATTGCCCGGTTGTCCCTGATGGCGCGGTTGGTGCTGATCAGTGTTTCCCTGGCCTTGCCATGGGTCTTTTCGTCCGCCCGCCATTCCACCGGAATCAAAACATCCGAAAAACGCCTGTTCAGGCGGACCGCATCGCGATTGGTATAGATCGACAAGTCGGTGCGGCTGGGTGAAATCGCATCAAAAAGGGCTATGCCGTCCGCAATTCCCGTCGGGTGGTTTGACACAAGCAGGAAACCGCCGGATAGCGGCACGTTTTCCCGGCCGTGGGTTTCAACGGACAGATCGAGAAGTTTCGAAAGATATTTCAATGCTTCAATGCCCCCGAGAGGTGCGATGGCGTCCGCCATCCTCAGGGCCTCACGGTAATGCAACAGCTCGTGCAGAACCGGGCGCAATATCGGCCAGGCCGAATGTCCGACGATGGTCTTTCCACGCTCCGCGATCAGGATGTCGACAATATGCGGCTCGCGGGCAGGGGCTTTTGAGGCCCAGTTGGCAATTCCGGTCCTGGCGAGCAGTAGTTTTGAAAATTCGAATGCCATGGCATGCGTCCCCTTCGATCCGGGGTTCGATTTCTGGTTCATGCTTGCTGCCGCCGCTTATGGACCGGAAAAATGTCAGCGCCATGACAGTTGCCGCCCATGGAAATGGGAGGCCATGACATGGTCTTTCGATGGCCATGCAATTGTCACATGCCTGTCCTGAACTGCCGATAGTGAAGCCCGAAGTGGAACGAATCAGGCCGGATGCACGAGAGGGATCGTGCAAAAGGCAAAGGCGAGGAAAGCATGCAACCCAGATCAATCCTGTTTGCGGGGCGTCGCAATGCGGCGCGGAGCCTGATTGCCGAAAGCTGTTTCAATGCAGCGGATGTGGCAGGCTGGCGGGCATTTTCAGCAGGGTGGTCGCCCTGCGAATCAGCAGACGGTCATGCATTGGCTGTCTTGAGAGACAATGGATTGCCGAGCGAGGGACTGCAGCCGAAGGCGATGGAACTGTTTTGCCTTGCAGGTGCGCCCCAAATCGACCTGTGTGTCTTTCTGGATGCGAACGCGCCCGAGATTGCTTTGCCTGATCACAGCAGGTCGATTTGCTGGCATATTCCCGATCCGCAGTCGGACCCTTCTCCCAATGCCTATGCAAGGGTCCTTGATCTCATCGGCCACGGCATTGCCGGGCTGATCATAAGTGGCGAAATAGAGCTGCGATATCCGCCAGTGCCAGCGTTCCCGATGCGTGCAAACCACGCTGCCTGACTTGCATTCAGCTTCCATTCAGTTTTGATTTACCATATGAGGCGATAGTAGTGCCCAAATGTCGGCTTGTTCCGCTGGCATGGTGGTGTAATCGGGGCGTAATGGAGGACGCGGAAATGACGCGTATCAAGTCATCTGCGGCTATGGTTTTGATACTCGGGGCGGGGCTTTTGGTTTCCGGCTGCCAGAGCAATCGAATGGCTGCGCTTGATCCGGGTGTGCCACCGGCGCCCCTGCCATCCACGCCGCTGGAACCGGTGCAGACCGGGCAGTTGCCACCTGTTGACGGGCAGGGCCAGTCAACCATGCCAGGCCAGGCCGGACAGCAGCCGGGCCAACAGGATGTTGCCTCGCTTGACCCCAATTCTGCTCCTTTGCAGCCGGCGCAACCCGCCGCAGCGCCTTCCGGCGCTCCCGTGACGCGCGAAGGAATGGCGGGTACCTGGACCGTGGCGTCAGACAATCCCGATTGTCGCATCATTCTCGCTTTCACCAAATGGTCCGGCGGATATCGCGCTGCGACACGTCGCTGCAATACCGCGGAACTTGCTGCGGTGACTGCATGGGATGTCAAGGACAACAAGGTGGTTCTGGTGGACAGCAACGGAAACCAGGTTGCGTCCCTTTACTCATCCGGCGCGGAACGCTACGACGGGCAAACGAATGGCGGCAAGCCAATACGGTTTTCCCGATAGGAAGCCGGAAAGGCACTAGCCGCGTCTTCTGATCCGGCATTTCATGATTGCGTCCAGGCCAAAATCCCCCGACCCTGATCCGAATTCCGAATTTGCCCGCGCCGTGAGCGTTCGCCAGGCCTATGATCGGCTGGTCGCAGAAGGGCGTGTCGAACACGACCCGGCGCAGGTGCAGCTTGCAGCACGGCTCGACCATCTGGTGGAAGGTCTTCGGGATCGCGAATTGTCGCGCAAGTCGAGTTCGCTGGGATGGTTGTTCAATCGCAAGCGAAGCGGCAAGGGAAAGCTGAAAGGGCTGTATATCCACGGCAAGGTCGGGCGCGGCAAATCCATGATGATGGACATGTTTTTTGCCATCGTGCCGATGCGATCCAAGCGGCGGGCGCATTTCAACGAATTCATGCAGGATGTGCATGGTCGCATTCATGCCCACCGGCAGGCCTTCCAGCGTGGAGAAACCCGGGAGGAAGACCCGATCCGTCCGGTCGCGATCGATCTGGCGCGAGAGGCGAACCTGCTGTGCTTTGACGAGTTTGCTGTGACGGATATCACTGACGCCATGATCCTTGGGCGGCTGTTTTCGGTCCTGTTCGAAAAGGGTTGCGTACTCGTCGCCACGTCCAATATCGAACCGGCCGGCCTGTATCGCGATGGCCTTAATCGACAGCTTTTCCTGCCTTTCATTCAACTGCTGGAGGAACAGGTCGAGATTTTCGAGCTGGATTCGCGGACCGATTTCCGGCTGGAAAAACTGGGTGACGGAAAGACATATCTTTCGCCACAGGGACCAAGAACCGAAGCGGGCATCAACGGATTGTGGAACCTGCTGACTGGCGGCGGAGGGGATCATGAAAAGGTGGTCTTGCCCCTGAAAGGCCGCTCGCTGATCGTTGAAAAGGCATGGCGGAATTGCGCCTGGCTGAGCTTCAAACAATTATGCGGCGAGGCGCGGGGTGCTGAAGATTACTTGGCGCTCGCAGACCGGTTTGACACGGTTTTCATCCATGGCGTGCCCATGATGGGGCAATCCATGCGCAATGAGGCAAAGCGGTTCATCCTGCTGATAGATACGCTGTATGACAGGGGTATCCGGATCATCGTACTTGCGGCGGCCAATCCGCATGCGCTTTATCACGGCACCAGTGGACATGAGGTATTCGAGTTCCAGAGAACCTCATCGCGCCTGATTGAAATGCAGTCGGGCGAATATCTGGCACGATCCGGGCCCAACAGAATCGAAAAATGATTGTGGCCGTACGGAAAACCAGAGTCGCAGAAGCCCGAAAAATCATTATATTTCAACAATAGTTTTGACGTTTACGTAATAGACAATTCTTTTAACCGTTTGAAATGGCGGCATAATTTTCCTTGTTCTTGTAAGGGGGTGTTTTTTAGGCTAAAGCAAGCCGCGAAATTCCGGGCACCGGACTGCAACAGGCTCACGGCCTTTTACGTAAAGGGAAGAATATTATGGCTCGCAACAAGATCGCCCTCATCGGCTCTGGCATGATCGGCGGCACGCTCGCGCATCTGGCGGGATTGAAGGAACTTGGCGATATCGTCCTGTTCGACATCGCGGAGGGCATCCCCGAAGGCAAGGCGCTTGATATTGCTGAATCATCGCCCGTTGACGGCTTTGACGCGAAACTGACGGGTACGCAAAGCTATGAGGCGATCAAGGGTGCCGATGTCTGCATCGTGAC
>JAGRLM010000100.1 GCA_020441795.1 Nitratireductor sp. | reverse complement strand
TGGTCGAAGGCATCGACCTGTCGCCCGAGGGCATGCCGCATATGTCGATCCGCGAAGGAAAGATTTGCGGCGTGCCAACGCGCCTGATGCGCGTATCATTTACCGGCGAACTGGGTTTCGAAATCAATGTGCCGGCGGATTATGGCCGGTCAGTCTGGGAAGCCGTATATGAGCGCGGCGCACCACTTGGCATGGTGCCCTATGGCACGGAGAGCATGCATGTCATGCGCGCCGAAAAAGGCTTCATTATCGTGGGCCAGGATACCGATGGCACCGTCACGCCGGAGGATGCCGGCGTTGGCTGGGCCATAGGCAGGAAAAAGGCCGACTTTGTCGGCATCAGGGGCCTGAAGCGCTCTGACCTGACGCGCGAAGGTCGCCGCCAACTGGTCGGCCTGAAAACCGCAGACCCGAAGAAGGTGCTAGAGGAAGGTGCGCAGATTGTAGCCGACCCCAATCAGCCGATCCCGATGAAGATGATCGGATTTGTGACGTCATCATACTGGTCACAGGTGCTGGGCCATTCCATCGCCCTTGCACTGGTCGAGGATGGCCGCGCATTGATGGGGCAGACCCTGCATGTGCCGATGCAGAACGAGACCATCGCTGTCGAAGTCACCGGCACCGTGTTTTATGACATTGAAGGAGGCCGGGTAAATGGTTGAGGCTGCACGCATCCATCCATTGCAGGACCGGTTACATGCCGGAAACGGCGTGAGCCTTGAACCCGCAGAAGCGGCTATCCGCTTCAATCTGCGGGCCTATCCGGAAAAGCTCGCTTCTGTCTCCAAGGCACTGGGCATCGCCTTGCCGCAAAAGCCCAAGACGAGCGCAAGCGCAAAGGGCGTTTCGGCATTGTGGCTCGGACCCGACGAATGGCTAGTGATTGCCGATGATGCCAAATTGCAGGCGAAGCTCGACGGACTGGGCAGTGACATCTGCAGCGTCGTCGATATTTCCCATCGCAATACCGCAATCATCCTTTCAGGTTCCAAAGCCCGGCTGGCGCTGGCATCAGGTTGCCCGCAGGACCTGCGAGACAAGGCATTTCCGGTTGGAGCCTGCTCGCGCACCATTCTCGGCAAGTCGGAAATCGTGCTCTGGCGAACCGGTGAAGACCAGTACCGCGTAGAGTGCTGGCGGTCATTCTCCGATTATGTGTGGAAATATCTGGTTGATGCGGCTAAATCCGCCTGAGTCAATTGCGGTTTCGGTGCGGAGATAGCCATTCTGCCTTTGCCAATTGACTGCATTTTCCAGGATCGGAGGCAAGGCATGGGAAAGATGGAGAAGACCGGTGCCGATCTGCACGTGATCAAGTCCCGCCTTGTTCTCAATTTCCCAGGTTTCGAGCAGACGGACGCAATGCGCCAGCTTGACCGCATTCGCCATTCTGCCCAGAAGACCGGTGAGGTATGGGGCTTTTTCCATGAGCGGGTTTCTGCCGAAACCGCGCCGTCAGGCCATTTCGCCACCAGCGAAAACACCGCCACCGGCAATAACTGGCAGGTCAATACCCGCATCATCCAGTTTTCCTGGAATGACGTGATCCGTTCCTACGAGCAGGATGGCCACCCGCATGGCTTTCTGACCAACATGCCGAAATTCCTCGCCTTCTTTTTCGACGGCACCGTGCGCCGCTATCGCAAGGCGAGCCCGCGTTATTGGGCATTCACGATCTTTCCAGTTCTGTTGCTCGCGATTTTTGCTGCGATTTCCGCAGCCATTTCGTGGTGGGCGCTGGGCCTGGTGATGGCGGCTGACCTTGTGAAGACACTATTGATCGTGATCGCAACCATTATGGGAACGCTGATCCTCGCCAAATGGCCCGGCGACCGGATGTATCTTCTCTTGACCATCAATGATTGGGGCTTTGCCCGTGACATGGTCAACAGCGCCAACCCCGTCATCGACAAGCGCTACCAGGAATTTGCCGATGTCCTGGGCGAGGAGATTGCTGCAAGCGGCCATGACGAAATCATCATCGCCGGTCACAGCTTCGGCTCGCTATGGGCAGTTGCCGCACTCGCCCTGGCACTGGAGAAGAACCCGGGGCTCCTGCGCGACAAGCCGGTCACATTTCTGGCGCTTGGCTCAAGCCTGTTGAAGATCGCACTCGCGCCCAATGCAAAATTCATGCGTACCTGGGTGAAGCGGATACTGGCTGAACCCAAACTCTATTGGCATGAAATCCAGACCAAGGACGACATCATCGCCTTCTACAAGGCCGATCCCTTCGAGACGCTTGCAATGGGCGATTTTGATGCAACGCTGAAAATCGATCGGGTCAACTACAAGAAGGCGATGGCCCGCAAGCGGTACAATGCCATGCGACTGTCCTTCTACCGCATGCACCGGCAATACATTCTCTATAACGACAACCGCGTGGCATTTGACACTTTGTTGAGGATGTTCGGACCCTTTCGCGCAGCTCAGCTTGCTGAAACGCCAGAATTGGCGGAGCGCATTGATCCGCAGGGCAACCTCGTTTAGAGCATCGCCTGAACGCAATACCAATCGGAAGGCGGGAAGCTGACATGGAAATTGACTGGGTATTGGCCGGAAAGGTCATCTGGGCCTTGTGCCTTGCCACCTGGGCCGTCATCCGCTGGGTACCGAATCGTCGTGCCCGCAAGGTAAAGATCGCCAAGACCACGAGAACACCGTCTGAACGCCTTGCCATGGTGTTGTCGAGCCTTGGCCTAGGCGTAATCCCCGCCATCTGGGTTTTCACCGGCGAGCCTTCCGCCCTCGACCATGCAACCAATCCGGTTCTGGTCATCATCGGCCTTGTGATTTTTCTGGCCTCGCTGCGGCTGTTCCGGATCACCCACAAGGCATTGGGCGCGATGTGGTCACACAGCCTCGACCTGCGGGAAAACCACAAGCTGGTGACCCAGGGCATTTATGAGCGGGTCCGCCACCCGATGTATTCGGCCTTCTGGCTCTGGGCGGTGGCACAACCCTTTCTGCTGTCCAACTGGATCGCGGGATTCTCGGGCATTCTCGGCTTTGGCGCACTCTTCTTCATGCGACTGGGCCAGGAAGAGCGGATGATGGAGGAGCGTTTCGGCCAGGACTACCGCGATTACTGCGCCCGGACCAAACGCATCATCCCGTCGATCTGGTAGGCTTTCCGACATTCGTGCTGCAGCATTCCTGCAACACCTGTCGGCGAAAATGAATTCGTCTCAACAATGGGGGACGGCTTTGGTGCAAGTGCATGATTTTTAACGTGGCATTTACCATGACTGCCATTGTATGAAAAACGGGACTCAATTCTGATCTTCAGGAATTCGCAAACAATGAAATTGACAACAGGACTTGTGCGGACCGGCGCACTTTTCGCCATTCTGGGCACTCTGGCGCTGTCTGGCTGCTCGTCAACAGGCTCTTCCAGCAATGCAGGCACTGCCGGAAAGGCCGCTGACCCGGCACAGAAGGCTTCGCGCATCATTGATCTCAACGTCAAGGCGCAGGCAACCCGCACCGGCGAAGTCTATCTGATGCGTGGCCTGGCTGACATTTTCTCGCGCGGCATGGACGTCATGGCGGCGAAACTGAACCGCGCCGGCGTGTTTGCCGTCTCCGACAGCTATGTCAACTGGCAGGAAATGGCCGACAACATCATCGAGCGCAACAAGCGCAAGCAGGTGTCCTATCCGGTCGTCATCATGGGTCATTCACTCGGCGCCAATGACGCCTCCAAGATGGCTACCTATCTTGGCGAGCGCGGCGTGAAGGTTTCCTATGTCGTGACCTTCGACCCGACCGAAACCGGATATGTTGGCAAGAATGTCGACAAGGTGGTCAATTACTACCTGCCCAATGGCAAGAATGTCGTGCGCAAGGGCGCAGGTTTCACCGGCAAGCTGGAAAACATCTCCATGGCTGGCCGCGAGGAAATCACCCACACCACGATCGAGAAGAATGTCGGCCTGCAGGGCCGCGCGATTGGCTACATCATGTCGATCACGAAGAAACTGCCGAAAAAGCGCAGCTGATTCGCGCCAGGCTTTTGAAAATGCATTGAAATGCGGTCTTCGGGCCGCCTTTTTCTTGTATCTGGCGCACCAGCAAATGGCGCGAAAATCTACATGAATTTCCGAGAAAAAATGGTGGGCGTGACAGGGATTGAACCTGTGACCCCTACGATGTCAACGTAGTGCTCTCCCGTGCGTCGCCAATCGGCTCCTCGTCAAAGACTGAATAAATTCAGCTGCTTAGCGCAGTCTACGATCTTTTCCTGAGCTACGCAATAACCCCAAAAATGACCCATTTGGTGTGACAGCTGTGACAGTAGTGTGACAGAACCGTTTCATGAAGGGGGTAGGCATGGGACATGGGGGGTGCATAAAACCCTGTATATCGCCCAGACCTAAATTCCGGATTTTGAAGGGTGTACACTTTGGAACTAGGGACGAGGGAACAGCGGTTTGGCTGGATTGCCATTATTGGACAATGCAAAACTCCGTATGGGCTCAAATGAAACAATCAGGTCTTTTGAAAAGTGCATATCGACGCCCCATCCCCCAACACATTCTAATATTGGAATGTTCTGGAAATAACCCGATTGGACAGTTTTATGTCTCAGGTTATCACCGTCCAATGAAGCTCCTTCGGCTTCTCCCTGATTTGTTTCTTCTTTGGTTTCAGAAAGAATCTCAGGATCGGCCATTTTTCCTTCCTGGTCTGAGCCTTGTTGGAAAGTTCAATGATGGCAGGTGGAGAATTTCGAGTTTCAGATTTCTGGGATAGAGCGCCAATCAGATGGGTTCCAGCAGTCATGTTTGCTGTACCAACAATGCAGCAGAAACAAACAGCTGAAACTGTTTTCTGATTAATAATCATCTTCAGAATTGAAATTATAAATGTTATAAATATTCTCATATTATTTCACCATTGATTCTCTTTAACTTTCAAATCTCTTATCTTAGTATCATAACGGAAAATATAATATGGCTTTATTTGTACCCAATCATATATATCATTTAAAAAATCATTTAATTTTCCATTATCATTTGACAGATAGACAAAAGTCGAGTTCAATACCTTAATTTGAAAATTATTGTTGATAATTCTTTCGTCAGATGCATGCGTTTTTATAATGCAGGTCATATAACTGCTTCCTGCACTACCATACGCTGGATGGAAAAAATCTTGTAAAATTGCATATTGTTCGCTCTGTGAATGAATATCAAATTCATTGGCTGGATAGAGTATTTTAAAATCATCAGAATCAGTTGTATTCTCTATTGCACTCATGAAATTTTTATAATCTACACGCCTTTCATCATATAGTACCCAATTCTTCCATTTTGAGGAAATGTAATTAACACATATATTTTTAAGTATTTGCTTTACATTATATTTGGGGTCTGAATCAATATCCGGTATGTCTATATCGTTATTTATAATGTCATATATATATTTAATTACATATAACTTATCTGGGCTTGTGTTGAGCATATTAAAAAGAAGCTCGGGAGATATTTTATTTCGACTGCCCCCCTGTTCACGACTTAGTGTTAATTCAAATAGATGTAAAAATGTCTCTTTGGAAAGGTTATATACTTCCTGTA
>JAGRLM010000099.1 GCA_020441795.1 Nitratireductor sp. | reverse complement strand
TGATCCAGCAGGCATCGTGGCCGGCACCGGAGATGATATCCATGTGCGAATAGCCGAGGCGTTCTGCTGCATCGCGGATCGCCTTGACGCAGCCATGGTCGAATTCCGGCGGATCGAACTGGCCGACGATCTCGGCCTCGAAACTGACGCCCAGCTTTTCACAGATTCCGGGTGCTTCCGCCATCAGCCGCTCGACCATGCCGTTCAATGTATCAAGTTCGTGGCTGCGGAAATCGACGGTGAAAACCACCTTGCCGGGAATGATGTTGCGCGAATTGGGGTAGACATCGATATGGCCGATGGCACCGACCGCATTGGGTGCGTTGGCAATAGCGATCTCGTGCACAAGCTCGGTGATCTGGGCCAGGCCTCGACCGGCATTCCTGCGCATCGGCATCGGGGTCGAACCCGTATGGCTTTCCTTGCCGGTCACAGTGCACTGAATCCAGCGCAGGCCCTGGCCATGGGTGACGACACCAATATCCTTGCCCTCGGCTTCGAGGATCGGCCCCTGCTCGATATGCAGCTCAAAAAAAGCATGCATCTTGCGGCTGCCTACTTCCTCATCGCCGAGCCAGCCAATGCGTTTGAGTTCGTCGCCGAATTTCAGGCCCTTGGCATCGGTCTTTTCATAGGCGGATTCCTTGGAGAAAATGCCCGCGAACACCCCTGACGCCATCATGGCGGGCGCATAGCGCGTGCCTTCCTCATTGGTCCAGTTGGTAACGACGATCGGATGTTTCGTCCTGATGTTGAGATCGTTCAGCGTGCGGATGATTTCCAACCCGGCCAATACGCCCAGGACACCGTCATAGCGACCGCCGGTCGGCTGGGTATCGAGATGCGAACCGACATAGACCGGCAAGGCATCCGGGTCCGTGCCGGGGCGGGTCATGAACATGGTGCCCATCTGGTCAACACCCATCGTGCAGCCTGCTTCCTCGCACCAGCGCTGGAACAATTTGCGCCCCTCGCCGTCCTCGTCAGTCACGGTCTGGCGGTTGGAACCACCGGCAATGCCGGGACCTATCTTGGCAATCTCGTGGATGGTGTCCCAGAGCCGGTCGCCGTTGATGCGAAGATTTTCACCTGGTGCCGAGGGTTTTTCTGCCATGTTGACGCCTCCTGTCATTCCACTTCGCCAAGCACGGTTCTGATCGTGTCGATGATCTCGTCGATCTGGTCCTTCTCGACGATCAGCGGCGGTGACAAGGCGATGATGTCGCCGGTGGTGCGGATCAGCACGCCCTTTTCATAGGCACGCACAAAGGCCGAGAAGGCGCGCTTGGTCGGGTTGCCGGCGATCGGTTGCAGTTCGATGGCACCAATCAGGCCGATATTGCGAATGTCGATGACATGCGGCGCATCCTTGAGCGAATGCAGCGCGTCCTCCCAATAGGGCGCGATTTCCGCGACGCGCTCGAACAGGCCCTCTTCCTTGTAGGTGTCGAGCGTCGCGATTGCCGCTGCTGAAGCAATAGGATTGCCGGAATAGGTATAGCCATGGAAGAATTCGATCATGTGCTCGGGGCCTTGCATGAAGGCGTCATGTATTTCGTTCTTCACAAACACCGCGCCCATGGGGATGACACCATTGGTCAGGCCCTTGGCGGTGGTGATGATGTCAGGCGTCACGCCGAAATAGTCGGCGGCGAAATTGGTGCCCATGCGGCCATATCCGGTGATGACCTCGTCGAAGATCAGCAGGATGCCGTGCTTGTCGCAGATTTCCCGCAGGCGCTGGAGATAACCCTTTGGCGGGATCAGAACGCCGGTTGATCCGGCAACCGGTTCGACAATAACGGCGGCAATGGTGGAAGCATCATGCAGTGTTACGATGCGCTCCAGTTCGTCGGCAAGTTCCATGCCATGCTCGGGCTCGCCTCGCGTGAAGGCGTTCTTTCCCGGAAGATGCGTGTGCGGCATGTGGTCAACGCCGGTGAGCAATGTGCCGAACATCTTGCGGTTGGCAACAATGCCGCCCACGGAGATGCCGCCGAAATTGACGCCATGATAGCCGCGTTCCCGCCCGATCAGGCGGAAGCGCTGGCCTTCGCCTCGCACCCGGTGATAGGCGATTGCCGTCTTCAGCGCGGTGTCGACCGATTCGGAACCCGAATTGGTGAACATCACATGGTCCATGCCGTCGGGTGAAATATCAACGAGGCGGTTGGCAAGCTCGAATGCCTTGGGATGCCCCATCTGGAAAGCGGGCGCGTAATCCATTTCTGCGGCCTGCTTCTGGATCGCCTCGGTGATCAGCGGGCGGCAGTGACCGGCATTGACGCACCACAGACCGGCAGTGCCGTCGAGAACCTTGCGGCCCTCGGCTGTTGTGTAATGCATGTCCTTGGCGCCAACGAACATGCGCGGGTTCTGCTTGAACTGGCGATTTGCCGTGAACGGCATCCAGAAGGCTCTGAGATCATTTGGAGTGGCGGCAAGGCGGTTTGACATCGCGGAACATCCCGTAGCATCTGCCCGCCTCCCGCCTGCTCTTTGGCGGGGTGTTTCGATTTCCGGCCTGCTGCGGGCATTTGTCGGCCGGTTTGATCATTGTGCGCTTGCCTTTGCGGCGCAAGCTTCTAATAATTTTACCGATTGGTAAAGATTACAGTTTCGCCAGTGCGGCACAAGCTGAATCTTGCACGCAACCACCGGGAAAATGCTGGTGAGGAGGTGGATCGGTGAAAGCCAGGGCAGCACGAACCCGGCGCAGGACGCGCATCCAGGAAGAGAACGAGGAGCGTATCCTCGAAGCTGCCCTCGAGATGTTTTCGACCCATGGTTTTCGTGGCACCACGATTGACCAGATCGCCGATGCGGCGGGAATGTCCAAACCCAATCTTCTATATTATTTCCGCACCAAGGACGCGATGCACCGGCTGTTGATCGAGCGGCTGCTCGACAACTGGCTTGATCCGTTGCGGGAAATGAACCCGGACGGCAATCCGTTGCAGGAAATACGCAGCTATATTCGCCGAAAGCTGGAGATGGCGCGGGACTTTCCGCGCGAAAGCCGGTTGTTCGCCAATGAGATCTTGCAGGGAGCCCCGCGTGTCGAGGATGTACTGAAGGGCGAATTGCGCGAACTGGTCGATGAAAAGGCCAAGGTGATCCGTGAATGGGGCCGCCAGGGCAAGATGGCGAAATGCGATCCATACCACCTGATCTTCTCGATCTGGGCAACGACACAGCATTATGCCGATTTCGATGTGCAGGTGCGCGCCGTGCTTGGCGAAAACATGTCCGGAGAAGGCCGTTTCGAGGATGCCGCGCGGTTTCTCGATCAGCTATTCGTTGACGGTTTGAAGGCTTCGGGAAAGAACTGACATGGACGAAGAAGTCAAGGCGACGAGCTGGGCTGAACTTTTCAGCTCCGGCCTTACCGGCAGGATATTGTTGCTATCCTTCGGGGTGTGGTTGCACGCAGCGGATGAATTGATGGTTTCCACCATCACGCCTGCCATGATCGCAGCGATTGGCGGCGAGAAATTTGTTGCCTGGCTGATCGCCCTTTACGAAGTCGGCTCGATTGTCGCAGGCGCTGCCAGCGCCATTATCGTCCTGCGCTTTGGCGTGCGGTTTTCAATGGCTGCCGCTGCCCTGACCTATTGCGCAGGATGCCTGGTCAGCGGACTGGCACCGGACATGACGGTCATGCTGGCGGGAAGGCTGATCCAGGGCCTGGGCGGTGGCGCGATGATCGCCCTGTCATTTGTCGGTGTCTATCGCCTCATCCCCGAGCACATGACCGCGCGCGTCTATGCGCTGATGTCGATCGTGTGGGGCATTTCGGCGTTTTCCGGCCCCATGATCGGAGCTGCATTTGCCGATGGCGGTATCTGGCGCGGGGCATTTTTCCTGTTCGCGATACAAGCCGTCATTTTCGCGCTAGTCGTGCTTGCGAGAATGAAGGACGCTGTTGCCGCGGGAGCGGAACCGGCGACAGACGCCCGGGGTTCCGTCGCATTGATATTGCGCATCCTGCTCCTTGCTGCTGGCGTGGTCCTTGTCGCCGCATCGGGCACGGTTACAGAACCGGCATGGCAATTCGCGCTTGCCGCTGCCGGTTTCCTGGCGCTGGCTTTCTTCATGACGATGGACATGAAAAGCGGAAGGAACCGACTACTGCCGAGGCGGGCCTTCGACATGCGGGAACCGCAGGGTGCGGTAATCGTGCTGGTGCTGTTCATGTCGATCTGCACCATGGGCCTCATCACCTATGGTCCACTGATACTGACCCGCCTGCATGGTCTTTCGGCAACCGCGGTCGGCCTGATACTTATGCTTGAGTCAATCGGCTGGTCGGTGACTGCGGTGATGATTGCGGGCATTTCGCAGCGTCGCGAGCCGTTGGCGATCATGGCCGGGTTTTCCGCCGTATTCATCAGCCTTGCCGTTCTTGCATATGCGATGGTTGCCGGGCCGGTAGTGGCAGTTGCGGCCTGTGCGCTGGTTCAAGGTGCCGGTTTCGGTGCAGCCTGGGCCTTCATGATCCGTCGGGCCAACCTGCTGGCGCCGGACGGTGAGGGAGAACGCGTGGCAAGCGCAATTCCCACCCTGCAACGCTTCGGCTATGCCATCGGTGCTGCATGTGCCGGGATCATTGCCAATGCCTACGGGTTTGGAAATGTCGGCGAGGACAAGCTGGCGGAAGCAGCAGCATCGGCTGAAGTGATGGCGAACGCCTCGCATGCGATTTTTCTGTTGAGCCTTGTTCCGGCGGCCATCGGCCTTTGGGCGGCCTGGCAGTTCACGTCATTCAAGTTGCCACTCTCCGCTCGCAGCCAGGCATGAAAAAGGCGGCATCCGAAAA
>JAGRLM010000098.1 GCA_020441795.1 Nitratireductor sp. | reverse complement strand
GCGGCGATCTGGGCGTGGAAATGCCGCTGGAAGCCGTTCCCGGCATTCAGAAGCAGATTACGCGTGCGTGCAGGCGCGCCGGAAAGCCGGTAGTCGTTGCGACCCAGATGCTGGAATCAATGATTTCTGCACCAGTGCCAACGCGCGCCGAGGTATCGGATGTGGCGACCGCTGTCTATGAGGGTGCGGATGCCATAATGCTGTCGGCTGAATCAGCTGCAGGCAAATATCCTGTCGAGGCAGTCGCCACGATGAATTCCATCGCCGAACATGTCGAGCGCGACCCGACCTACAAGGGCATCATCACGGCGCAACGTGCCGAACCCGAGCCAACGGGTGCCGATGCAATTTCACTGGCCGCGCGCCAGATTGCCGAGACCCTCGAACTGTCGGCTATCGTCTGTTACACGGCGTCCGGCACTACCGGGTTGCGGGCAGCGCGCGAGCGCCCTTCAAAGCCGATCGTGACACTATCGCCTGTTGCACGCACTGCTCGCCGTCTGGCGCTGGTATGGGGTCTGCACTGCGTCGTGACCGAAGATGCCAAGGACCTCGACGACATGGTGGATCGCGCCTGCCGTATTGCCGTTGACGAGGATTTTGCGTCTCCAGGCGACCGCGTCATCATTTCGGCAGGCGTTCCGCTGCGCACACCCGGTTCGACCAACATGCTGCGCATCGCTTATGTGTCGAGCGACGGCCGCGCCGGAATATAGAGCCTTCAGTTTGGCCTGATGCGGATTTCAGCGGCGAGGCGCTCGATCTCGCCTATGATTTCCGCCGTGCGCGTATAGGTGGGCATATGCCCCGCTCCCTTGAGCCAGACCAGCCGCGAACCCTTGATATCACGGTGCAGCCCGTCCGAATGCACATGCTCCAGCACGACTTCGTCCCCGTCTCCAGAAAGGATGACCGTGGGCGCGGTAATGGAAGGATAGAGCGGCGAGAGCCGTTTTGATGCTTCCCAGAACGAACCGACATCGGCGGCATTGGCAAGGAAATTGTCAGGCCTCAATACAAGCCTCGTTCCCGAAAGCGCGGCATTATCCGCTGGAACCTTGTCCGGCCTGAAGACATTTTCAAGCGCACGCGGATATTTGAAATGGCCTGCAGGTGCTACAACAAGATGCGCGAACCACCAGCCAATGACCGGCAAATTGGCGACATCATAAGTCCAGTCAACATCACCGCCCGGCCAGGGATGGGTGGCAGCTGCAATGAAGACCAGCCCGGCAACCTGTTCGGGATGCCTCACGGCCAAGGCCGCAGTCATGCCACCGCCAAGTGAATGGCCGATGATGATTGCCTTGTCGATTTTCAGTTCCTTCAAGAGCCCGGAAAAATAGTCTGCCTGCGTTTCCGGCATCCGGTCCGCATCGCCCTTTCGGCCCGAATAACCGGCACCCGGCCTGTCCACGAATATCATCCGGGCCCTGCCCTTCAGCGGCTCGGCAAACGCACCCATCAATTCGCGCGCATTGCCACTGGCACCATGAATGAACAGCAAAGGCGGCAGATCCGCATCGGCACCGGCCTCGACTTCAATATAGTGGATCATATTGCCATTGACGCTGACAAATTTTCCGATTGGCGGAAATCGGGCTTCGACCCGGCGCTTGATCAGTTCTGTCGCCAAAGCCAACCCGAGGACAAGCACCAACAGCAATGCTGCAGCAATCTTCAAAAATGCCATCCGCTCAGGCGTCCTTCCCGGAAAGCTCTTCCTCGAGTTCCTGAACTGCTTTTTGCGCGGGTCGGTTGGCAGGGTAGATTTCCAGCACCTTGAAATAGGTCTCAAGCGCCTTCTTGTCAGAGCCGGTGCGCTGGAGGATGGCCCCAAGCCCGGAAAGCGCCCCGAAGTGGCGCGGCTCCAATTGCAGCACCCGTTCGATATCGGCAATCGAACGACCGAGATCGCCCTGAACATAATAGAGTGTGGCCCGGCGGTTCCAGCCCTCGGCATAGTCTGGCGCCAGTGTCACGACCTGGGTCAGCAGGTCTTCGGCCAGCGGATTGTTCTTTTCGCGCAAGGCACGCGCTGACCAGTTCATCAGCAGGTTGATTGTGTCGGAGCCGGAATCATTGAGTTTGCCCACAATCTGCTGGGCAATGCGACCTGCCTTGCGCGCGTCGGCTTGTCTGGCCAGGTCACCAAACAGGCTGTCGAGCGTGGCAGCCTCCCGCGACACGGCAACGTCCTCGTCATCGGCTGCCCGCACGGAAACTGGCTGGAATGCACCCAGGAAACAGAACAGCAAAAGGGAAAACGACAAGAACCGCATGCACCGAATGTAGCGGCTGCACACGGTTCGTCAAATGCAAATTGACGTGATGACGCCCAAAGTCCGGAACAGGCCCGGCCGCAGGCAATTAGCCCTGGCGAGCCTTGTAGCGTGGATTGGTCTTGTTGATGATGTAGACGCGTCCCTTGCGACGAACCAGGCGGTTCTCGCGGTGACGTTCCTTCAGGGCCTTGAGCGAATTCTTGATCTTCATGATACTGAACCGGACTTGGCGGATAAACCGCTGAAACACAACAAGGCGCGCCATCTCGTCCAAAAGACAATTCCGTCATCGGAATGAAGCCATTCAAACGGGCGCGCCGGGAGTTGGGCGCTTGTAGCGGATAGCGCTGCCGAATGTCAAGCTGGCCACCCCTCAAGTTGATCTGCGACAAACAGCCATGACACTGTCGCTGATCGAGGCGTGTTAAAGCCATGGCTGGTCGTTCTGCGACAACTGGCAAGTTTGCCAATGGATATGGTACGCGTCATTCCGGACAGGAACAGCAAAAGGCTGGTCGCAAATGAAAAGATTTTCTGCTTTCGCCATCGCCCGTGAGGCCATGCGGGCTCACAAGGGCTGGGAAAAACAGTGGGAAAACCCGGAACCCCGGTCCCGCTATGATGCAATTATTGTCGGCGCCGGCGGACATGGCCTTGCTACTGCCTATTATCTGGCCAAGGAGCACGGTATCACCAATGTCGCGGTCCTTGAAAAAGGCTGGCTTGGCGGCGGCAATACCG
>JAGRLM010000097.1:1043-3369 GCA_020441795.1 Nitratireductor sp. | reverse complement strand
ATATGCGTCAACAGGGAGACATCAATGGGTAGCAAACCGAGACTGGAAGGCCTCACCGCGCTGGCGAGTGCGGCAGGTCAGGGGATAGGCCGCGCAACCGCAATCGCCATGGCCGACGAGGGTGCAAAAGTCTTCGCCACCGACATCAATCAAGCAGCGCTTGCTGAACTTGAAGCGTTGAAGCATCCCAATATCGAGACCTTCGTCATGGATGTGCGGTCCGACGATGCGGTTGCTGCAGGGGTGAAGCGCGCGAGCCCGGATATCCTCTTTAACTGTGCCGGCTTTGTCCATCACGGTTCAATTCTGGACTGCACGGATTCGGAATGGGATTTTGCCTTTGATCTCAATGTGAGATCGATGTTCCGCACCATCCGTGCTGCACTTCCCGGCATGCTGGAGCGCGGCTACGGCTCGATCATCAACATGTCATCGGCCGCTTCATCGATCATCGGGGCACCCAACCGGTTCGTCTATGGAACCACAAAGGCTGCCGTCATCGGCCTTACCAAGTCGGTTTCACGCGATTACATCACCACCGGCGTTCGTTGCAACGCAATCTGCCCCGGTACTGTCGAGAGCCCATCGCTGCATGACCGGCTTCGGGCGACCGGAGATTATGAAGCAGCAATGAAAGCCTTCATAGCGCGCCAGCCTATGGGCAGGATCGGCAAACCGGAGGAGATTGCTGCCCTGGCCGTCTATCTGGCCTCACGCGAGAGCGCATTCACCACCGGCCAGGCTTGCGTCATCGATGGCGGCTGGTCCGGCTGACCCAGCCAGCATGCAGTGACACACAAACCCGAAACGACACCAAACCAGGAAGAAATCCATGAAACTTGTCCGCTACGGTAACCCAGGCTCGGAGAAGCCAGGCCTTGTTGATGCAGACGGCAATATCCGTGACCTGTCATCGCATGTCACGGATATCACCGGCGATGTGCTTTCCGATGAAAGCCTCGGCAGGCTGGCGGCAATTGATCCGGCTTCCCTGCCAAAGGTCGAGGGCAGTCCGCGTTTCGGCCCATGTGTTGGCAATATCGGCAAGTTCATGTGCATCGGCCTCAATTTTTCCGACCATGCCGCCGAAACCGGTGCTGCAATTCCGCAGCATCCGATCCTGTTCATGAAGGCCAATTCGGCAATTGTCGGCCCCAATGATGATGTGGTGATGCCGCGCGGCTCCGTTGCCACGGACTGGGAAGTGGAACTCGGCGTCGTCATTGGCAAGAAGGCCAAATATGTTTCGCAGGCAGATGCGCTCAACCATGTTGCCGGATATTGCGTGATCAATGACGTATCCGAGCGGACCTTCCAGACGGCCCTGACCGGGCAATGGACCAAGGGCAAATCCTGCGACACATTTGGCCCGACAGGGCCATGGCTCGTGACACGCGATGAGGTGGGTGATCCGCAGAAGCTCGACATGTGGCTCGACGTGAATGGGAAGCGGATGCAGACCGGCAATACCGCGACGCAGATATTCACTGTGGCTGAGGTCATCGCGCATCTGTCGACGCTGTTCACGCTGCATCCCGGTGACGTTATCTCCACCGGTACGCCACCTGGCGTGGGCATGGGGATCAAGCCGAACCCGATCTATCTCAAGGAAGGTGATGTGATGGAACTCGGCATCGAGAAACTAGGATCGCAGCGCCAGAGCGTGAAGGCAGATCGGTAAACCATGAAACCGCATCTATTGCTGATTGGCGGAACCACGCCACGCACCATGGCCGCCATGCAGGAAAACTTCACCGTTCATTTCGGCAAGGATGTGACGGACTGGAACCGGTTCCTTGATGAGACGGGTACCAGTATCGTTGCGGTGGCGACCAATGGCCATGACGGGCTGAAGCCGGAAATCATGGCCAGGTTGCCGGCGCTCAAGGTCATCTCCTGCTATGGTGTCGGCTATGACGCAATTGACGCGAAAGCGGCAGCGGCTGCCGGTGTCATTGTCACCCACACGCCCAATGTGCTGAACCGCGATGTTGCCAATCTGGCGATCCTGTTGATGCTCGCGGTGTCGCGCCGACTGCTGCACGACGATGCCTGGGTGCGATCAGGCAAGTGGAAGAGCATTGGCAATGCGCCGCTGACCAGTTCGATCGAGGGCAAGAAGGTTGGCATTCTGGGTCTCGGTCGCATTGGCGAGACAATTGCCCGGAAGCTTGCAGCGGCTTTCGATTGCGATATCTCCTACCACTCGCGCAACGCCAAGCCGGGTATTGCCTATCGCTACTACCCTGACCTTGAAGCCATGGCCCGCGATGTCGACTACCTGGTTGTGATTACGCCAGGGGGTGCTGCGACCAACAGACTGGTC
>JAGRLM010000097.1:0-928 GCA_020441795.1 Nitratireductor sp. | reverse complement strand
GGCCTCGACGTCTTCGAGCATGAGCCCAACGTGCCCGAGGCGCTGTTTGCCATGGACAATGTCGTGCTGCTGCCACATGCCGGCAGCGCCACCGAGGAAACCCGCCGCGCCATGGGGGATTTGATGGTTGAAAATCTTGTCCGCATGGTTCGTGAGGGAACGGTTTCCACCCCCGTGCCGGAATGCGCGCATCTGGTGACGAAAGGCTGATGGCGCGCAATCCCTGACGGCAGGTCAGGCCTTGGTGTCAACAACCAGCCCTGCCCTGGCGCAGACATCGAGGATATGCAGGTAGCCCTTGCGGGAATATTCGTAAGGGGGAGCCTTTGCAGGGTCCTGCTCTGCCTCGACCACGATCCAGCCATGATAGTTGATGGATTTGAGATGGTCGGCCACGTCCTGGAAATTGATGCAGCCGTCGCCGGGAACGGTAAAGGCCCCGGCAATCACGGCATCGAGGAAGCTGCGATTGTTTTCGCGCACATCGCGAACGACATCCGGGCGGATATCCTTGAAATGGACATGATGGACCCTGTCACCCCAGCGCTTCAGGGTTGCCATGACATCGCCACCGCCAAACAGCAGGTGACCGGTATCAAAACACAGATTGACCGCCCGATCGCTTGATTCCATCAAGCCGTTGACGTCATCCTCGCTCTCGATGATCGAGCCCATGTGATGGTGATAGGCCATTGGCATTCCCTGGTCCGCCATCCATTTCGCCAATTCGCCGAGTTTGCGGCCATAGGCATGCAGCTCGTCTCGGGTCAGCTTCGGGCGATTGTTGACCGGCACCGAAATCTGACCCTGCACGGTGTTGGAACATTCGGCGTAAACGATGCAGGGAGATTTCAGCGCAATGAATTGCTCCACCTGCTGGCGCACGGCGGCAATTTCTGTCGTAACATCATTGACGAGGAGATTGCCG
>JAGRLM010000096.1 GCA_020441795.1 Nitratireductor sp. | reverse complement strand
GTTTGGATTCTGAATCGCGGCCGTTGCGGGACGAACCACCAGCTTTCTTGTGTGCCATGATCTATCTCCTCTGGAGACTGCCCAATGACTGGGGCAGGAAATTACTCGGAATCTTTTGCTGCCTTCTGGTCGACCTTGGCGCGTGGCGGTTTGCCGGCAAGGAGTTCCTTTGCCTGTTCAACCCACTCTTCGCGCTCGGTGCGACCGCCCAGCTTCAACTCGGCGTCAAGTGCCGCCATGGCTTCTGCATCCATGGCTGCGATCTGTGTCAGCGAGGTGATGCCTGCGCCTTCCAGCTTCTTCTTGAGTGCCGGTCCAACGCCACCGATCAGGGTGATGTCGTCGACGATATTGCCTGCATCCGCCTTTTCAGCCGGTGCCTTTGCGGCTGGTGCTGCTTCTGCAGCCTTTGCCGGCTTCCTGGCAGCAGCCTTCGAAGGCTTGGCGCCACCTGTGAGGATTTCTGCAATCCGCACTTCGGTCAGCATCTGGCGATGGCCGCGAATACGCTTGGAATTCTGGCGACGACGCTTCTTGAAGGAAAGGACCTTCTTGTCACGCATCTGGCCAAGAATTTCCGCTGTGACCAGCGCGCCTTCGACCAGCGGAGCGCCAATGGTTGCATCGGCACCATCGCCGACCATCATCACGCTCGAAAATTCAATCATGTCGCCAGCATTGCCGGCGAGCTTCTCAATTCTGAGTACATCATCTGCGGAAACGCGATACTGCTTTCCGCCGGTTTTGATGACTGCGAACATCGTTTTCTTCCTTAGGTGTTCGGTCCGGATTTCCGGTCCACTCGTCTTTGAGGTGGCCGTATCCGTCTTTTTGTCAGTCGGATTATGGTGAATTTCATGCGCTGAACCCATGCCTTGGGCTGGAAAGCCCGATCCGGCTGGATGTAAACGCACAAAAACGAAAGGCGCGCCATGCGTCGCGCCAATCGAGCGAGGCAATACACGTTGGCGATGGTGCGAGTCAAGCAATGATGTGGTGCGCGGGTAATATTGATGCGAATCGAGGCTTGTAACGATTGCTGGCAGAAGCTATGAAACGCGCGCCCAGCCTGCGGTCGGAACAATCATTTCGTCCGTACTGGCCAGGTTCCCCGTGGAGAGATGCCGGAGTGGTCGATCGGGGCGGTCTCGAAAACCGTTGTGCGTGTGAGCGTACCCAGGGTTCGAATCCCTGTCTCTCCGCCATTTCTTGTTCATAAAGATCTGATTTAAAATTGCTGTCTTGTGTCTTTATGATTTGGGGGTCACCCTTAGCGCCATCCATTGGGGTTTGTGAAACCGCCATTTGAATGGATTTTCCGGCTTTTGGTTCAGATCAACAACGGCCGTTCTCTGAAAATCGAATAAATTGGCAAACAATCCTGGTGGCCTGAAATCCAAGCATAATCCGATTTTGTTAGAAAGCTTCAGCGGTGAGCTACCGCTACCAAAGGCAACAAAAATTCCGCTTCAGCGGGGCTTTGTTCAATTAGACCCGGGCAAGGCGGATAACCCAAGTTCCCTAAGGCACGTGTTGTGTTTTTCGGTTGCCTCCTGAATCCTGGTTTCGATTTCGACCAGATCCTTGTTTGTTGCCGCCAAATCAATCTCTTCCTCGCCAACCGCCGTGCTGATGTAACGCGAGATGTTGAGACTGAAGCCTTCCTCAGCAATGCGGTCCATACTCACCCGCCTGGAATATCGCTCCTCTTCCTTTCGGAACTGGTACGTGTCGGTGATCTTGGCGATATGATCTTCGGTGAGCTGGTTCTGGCGCTTGCCCTTCGCGAAATGCTCGGCGGCGTTGATGAACAGCGCGTGATGCGACGACACAACCACCCGGATTCGGCTTGGCGCATCCATCAGCATTTGGGCAAGGTGATGGGCAACCATAACCGCGTTGCTTTCATCCAGCGAAGAAATCGGGTCATCGATATATACGTAGTACACCCACTTGAAGGCTTCGGCCTCGTCTAGGGCGAGTTGGGCGATGGCCAAGAAGAAGCACCAGATGAAAATGTTCTCTTCGCCACGCGAATTCTTGATGTCCTCGACCGTCGCCATAGTCCCAGCCGTCTGCGCCACCCGTGAAAATCTGAACGTCCATTCTGTTGTATCGATGCGGAAATCGAAATCGGCATAGCGGTTCAGCAGGGGGCGGATACGGTTGTCCATCTCCAACTCGCCCAGGCCAGCGAAGAAGCGCGAGGTGCTGTCGATCCTCAGCACACTGAGCTACTCCCCGCTCGTTGGACAGGTTTTGGCGTAAATTAAGCTACTCTCTGCCCCTGCTGATTGGGTTGGTTTGCTTGGTTGCCTGCCAGTAAACCACGGCAGGCGGCTTGCCGCCAAGGGCGGAATGCGGTCGCGTGTTGTTGTAGAACTTCATCCATTTCCGAATGCCAGCCTTCGCCTGTGATCCGCTTTCCCAGACATGCAGGTAGACGCACTCATATTTGAGGGTGCGCCACGGCGCTCTCGCCGCAATCGATGATCCAGATGACGGTCGGTGATACTTTCGAGTTGCATGGGCATGTCCGAGTCACGGACTGCTACTTTGCAGCCGACCGCACACCTTTCTGCCGCGCGAAATTTGGATAATGAAAGTACGCAATGGTACTCCCACGAACTCAAGTCAGTCCCGGCGACATGATCGAGGGCCACTGCACGCTGACTATGCCTATACATCATGACTGCCAGCCTGATGATTTCGGGCGACGTCTTGAAGTGCCGGAACGGGCTGCGTTTGATCATCACGCGATGCTAGGCCACCGCCCTGGCTCGCTCAAGAACCTTGTTCTGACACTGTCCCGGGCGGCATTTGCCAAGGACCAATCAACCAGGACCATCTCTCTCGGATCGACAGCTGGTGTCGCAAGCAATTCCGCTGGCAAGGCAAGTGCCTAGCCCTAGATGCCGACGTCCCGCTGTTGTTCGTCAACTTTCGGCAACCAAGCCGTCGCTTCCACCTCGATCAAGATATCCAAGGACGGCATCATTCCAGATACTTCAACCACCGTGGAAACTGGCGGTATACCCGGAAAAAATCCGCGCCGCACAGTGTTGTAGCGCGGAAAGTCTGACAGATTGCGAAAGTACTGAACCAACTTGAAAACATCCGCCATCTGACCGCCTGCGGCTTCGATTGTCGCGCGGATCTTGTCGAGGACAAACCAGCTCTGGGCCAAAATCGGGCCGTCTTTAATGTCGACAGACAACTCTCCGGTCTGCCCAATCAAAGGCCCGATGTTTGCGGGCAAGTCGTCAAACCCGCGGATGATCTGGCCCCTTGTAGGGTCAACGGCGATCACTCCCGACAGGAAAATGAACTCTCCGCGTCTGACCCAAGAGGAGTAGCGGGCCAGTGGTGCTGCAATTTCGGTCACCTTGTCCTCCATTTCAACGTCGGGCCATATCGGCGGTCCAGGCCCGGGTCTTGCCGGGGTTCATCAAACCATAGGGGTCTGCGCGTTTCTTGAAGTCAATCTGAGCCTGGTCTATTTCCTTCATGCCGCCATCCTCGATGGTGATGACATGCGGGTCGAAAATCGTGCAGCCGTCCAGCGTCTCCATCTCGGCGATGATGTCATAAGTGCGCGCTCGGTTGGTCCAGAGCAAGAGCGGCAGGGCAAAGATCTGAACTTCCCCGTCCATCCGTGCCATCTCATGATGCATCAGCATTTCCTCGCCATAGCGCTGCATCTGTCGCAAAACCAATGCGGGATCAAAGGGCCGTGGATAGGCAACTTGCAGATAGGTCCACCGTGCGGGTTCAAGTTTCAGCGCCTGTAGCGTCGTATGGTTCCAGCCGCATTCCCAACCCGGCGGCAGATTGGCGTCCTCCAGATCGTTCAGGGACTTTTGCAAGCTTATGCGACCACCATGTGCCGCGACCAAGGCAACAAAATCGGCGATGGAGTCTGGAGCGACCATCGAAAAGACGGCGTCGCGATCTGCGGGGAAATAATCGGCCAACCGTTTGTAAAAGCGAGAAAATCTTCGTTCCACAACAGTCATTAGATAGCTGTCCAGGCCGCTGTCCTGAGCTGCCACAGCGAAGTTCAGGGCCGCATCATAGCCGTCGAACAGAGCCGCTGCGTGCAGCCAGTCGGTTGCCGGGACCAGCGCATAGTCCAGCGCTGTAATGATACCGTTCGTGCCATAGGCGTGCTGGACCTGCAAAATGTCGACCCCGCGCAATTCTATGATGTCGGGGATCAGATCCACTGTGACGACCCGGATGTAATCAATATTACCACCATCGCGCAGCATGCCATGGCGCAGGCTGCCAATGCCGCCGGACCCACCCGCAATGAACCCGCCGATCGTCGCGAGCCGTTTGGTTGAAGGGAACATCGACAGCATCTGGCCAGTTTGCGCTACGGCTTGTTCCACCTTCTCGATCCGCGCGCCGGCGGCACAAATGACTCGGCCCGGCTGGATGTCGATGATCTGATCCAGCTTGGTCAATTCCAGAATCACACCGCCCTCCATCGGCACGCACTGGCCGTAGTTTCCGGTGCCACCGCCCCGGACTGTCAGTGGCACTTTGTGACGGGCGGCGGCGGCGGCGACGGCAATCACCTCGGCTTCGCTGCGGGGTTGTACTACCAACTGACCCGTCTTGCCGTCCAACTGGTCTTTCAGAATGGGCGAATACCAGTAATAATCGCGCGATTTGAGGCCTATTGTCTTGGGATCATCAACACAGGAAATGTCCGCAATATCGGCGCGGAAGGCGGCGAGTGTGGCCGGGGATATGGTCATGACGGGGTGCTCCAGTTCTGGCCTGCACGAAAGACATGGCGCGAGGCGCGCGGGCGGCTGATGACGTCGGGCCAATCGGCGGCCTCGATCACGATGAAATCGGCGGATTGGCCTTTGGCGACAAGACCGGGTGTTAGGCCAAGGGCCTGTGCGGGCGAGCTCGTTATGGCATGGACCCAAGCTGCCGGCTCCAGATGGGCCGCAAAGACGGCTTGGCGGTGGATGTCCAGCGGATCATAGCTGCCATAGGGAAAGAACGGATCGCGGACATTATCGGCGCCCAGAAGCACCTGGACACCTGCGGACTTCGCCTCTTGCATGGGGGCTAGGCCACGCAGGCGCGGCGACCGTCCCGGCAGGTTATCCTGAAGATAAGCGTTGGTGGTGGGCAGCACGGTCAGGGCGACTCTTGCATTTGCGGCGGCGTCCAGCACGCGGCGCACTTCGTCCTGTGGCCGGATGCTGAGCGAACAGGCATGACCACACAGAACCCGTCCGGCAAGCCCATGCCGTGCCGTCAGCGCAACGATGCTGTCAAGGCCGCGGGCGTCAGGGTCAAGACCTTCGTCGACATGGAAATCCAGAAGGAGACCGTGCAGGACCGCCAGAGCGAAGATCCGGGACAGTTTGACGTCAAGATCGGCGTGGCAATTGACAAAGGCTCCCAGAACGCCGCCAGACCGCGCGACCTGTGCCGCAATGGCTGGGCCGTGATCAGCATCGCCTAACAGGTCCAGATCACACAGCGCGGCCCGTTGAAGCGTGATGCGGCCCGCCCAATCCTGCGCAACCTCGCCCAACACGTTCCAGGCGAGGGGCGCGTCGACGCTACCCCAGTCGATATGGCTGCGCATTGCCCGCACGCCGTTCGCCCAGGCGTCGGTCAGGGCAAGGGACATCCGGTGGTGCAAATCTTGGGCGGTCCAGTGGGTTTTATCGTGCGCCATCGCGGCAATCGCGCCAAAAAGGCCGGGGTCAGCAGGCGGGCAGCGGGTGATCGTATGGGCTTTGTCCAGATGGACATGCGGGTCGACTGGCAAGGGCAGGATCACGCCGCGCGCCGGTCCCCCGACGGTCTGCACATCCGAGATCTGCGACCCTTGCAACCGCACACGGACCGTACGCCCATCCAGATGCATGGCATCCAGCACGCTGATGGTCACGAAAACGCCTCCGGGTTCGGGGGGCGGGACAGCAGATGCAGGGGCGCGCTGTGCACCTCTTTCAGCAGGCTGGCAATCTGGCGGCCGGCATGGTCCAGAAACGCCCTCCCCTTTTCCGCTGTCGCATTCGCCGCATTCCCGCAGGCCCCAGCCGCGTTCAGGTCTTGCGCCTGCCATCCCAGCCGACCAGCCGGGCTGAGGCCAAGATGCCGGTTCTGGGTCGCCATATCCTGCGCAGACGAGCGAAAATCGCGCGCCTGATCCATCTGAACCAAATCTGGATGCAGGGCGAGCATCACAGAGGTTTCCAAATCGCCCGCATGAATGCCGAACTGCTGTTCTTCGGCGCTAAGCAGGCCGTCGGGATAGCCCATCGCGAACCAGTTCGCCGCAACCGTCAGAAGTCCGTGGCGCACCCGCAAGTCGCGTGCCACGATGTCCATTACAGCGGTCTGTCCGCCGTGGGAATTGAGAAAGACCAGTTTGCGCACGCCGGCGGCGGCCACACTCGCCCCGATCTCCATCCACATCGCAATCAGAGTTTGCGCGGAAAAGGTCAGTGTCCCGGCAAAGGCCAAATGTTCGTTGCTTTTGCCGACAGGCAGGGTCGGCAGGAAAAGGACGGGGCAATCGGCCGGAATATACGGCAGTGTAGCCGCAATCATGCCGTCAAGAATAGCCTGATCGACTGAAAGCGGCAAATGCGGGCCGTGCTGTTCGATGGCCCCGACAGGCAGAACGGCGATCAGCTGCGACCGATCAAGTGTCGCGAAATCGCGCGCTGTGTAGTCTGCCCAGAATCGATGTTTCGGCTGCATCATGTCCATCCTACCGCCCGCAGTGGGCGGCCCCTTGTTTGATTTTCGACCACGCGCAGGATCGAATTGCGATCAATGCCAAAGTGGCGGTATAGATCCGCCACGGTCCCGGTTTGTCCGAAATGCTCGACCCCGAGCCCGGCTGTACGGTGACCGTGCACGGACCCAAGCCAGGACAGGGTGGCAGGATGGCCATCAATCACGGTCACCAGCAGACAGTCGCGAGACAGGGGACCAAGCAGTGTCTCGATATGGGCTTGACCCGTGCGTCCGTTGATGCGGGCTGTTTGGGCGGCCTGCCACCCCGCATTCAACCGATCAGCCGAAGTCACCGCCAATATTCCGACGTCGCGTCGCCCCTCAGCCAGGCCGGTTGCGGCTGCGATGGCTTCAGTTGCAACCGTGCCCTGATAGGCCAGAACCACTTCGCAGTTGGGCCCGGGTTCGCGTAGCCAATAGGCGCCGTCGATGACACCTTTTCTGATATCCTCGGCCGCCCGCCTGGGCTGTTCGATGGTCCGCGTTGACAGACGCAGATAGACTGCCCCTCCGCCAGCCTCGCGCTGCCAGTCGGCATCTTCGCTTTTGTCACCGTCGCGCTGCATATAAGCAAAAGCCCATTCCATGATGCAGGCAAGTTCATCGGCAAAGGCGGGCTCAAAGCTGGCCAGACCATCCTGCGCCATCCCTATCAGCGGCGTTCCGGTGGACTGATGCGCACCACCTTCCGGGGCTAGGGACACCCCCGAGGGTGTTGCCACCAACAGAAACCGCGCGTCCTGGTAACAGGCATAATTTAACGCATCCAGACCGCGCGCGATGAACGGATCATAGAGCGTGCCAATCGGGATCAGCCTTTCGCCAAACAGGCTGTGCGACAGCCCCGCCGCCCCCAGCAACAGCATCAGGTTCATTTCGGCTATGCCCAGTTCCAGATGCTGGCCCTGCGGCGAAAACTGCCATTTCTGCAGCGACGCGACCTTTTCGTCGCGAAAGGTGTCCGCTCGGTCCTGCACCGCAAACAGCCCGCGCCGGTTGACCCATGGCCCGAGGTTGGTGGAGACGGTAACATCGGGCGAGGTCGTCAGGATACGGTCCGCCAGAGTGGAGTTCGAGTCCGCCAAGGCGTCAAGGATCTTGCCAAAGGCCGTCTGGGTTGAAATCTCGGCATCTTGCGGTGCCGCGATGGCAGGCACGGCAATGGCGTTCGAGGTCAGATGGCGCGGGCCGACGTTGAAGGGCACACGAGCCAGCAGGGCATCAAGTTCTGCCGCTGATATCCCCAGACCCTCGGCCCGATCCCATTCGTGGCCCTTGCGTATCCCCATCCGCGATTGAAACCCGTCCATCTGCGCCACAGTCATCAGGCCTGCGTGATTGTCCTTGTGCCCTGCCAATGGCGTGCCCCAGCCCTTGATCGTATAGGCAATGAAAACCGTGGGTTGGTCATGAAGTGCAGCCTGATCAAAGGCATCAGTCAGGCTTTGCAGACAGTGACCGCCCAGATTTTCCATCAAGGCGGCCAAATCCTCGTCCGTCCGTCTGGCAAGCAGGGCACTGACGACCCCCTGATCGCCGATCTCTTCGTCCAGCCGCTTGCGCCACGCCGCTCCGCCCTGAAACGTCAGGGCGGCATACATCTGGTTGGGACAGCGGTCGATCCAGTCGCGCAAAGCTTCGCCACCGGGTTCGTCAAAGGCGGCCCGTTGCAGCGCTCCGTGTTTCAGGGTGACCACGTCCCAGCCAAAGGTGCTGAAGATGCCACTGATGCGCCCTGACAGACCTTCTCGCACCACACCGTCCAGGCTTTGCCGGTTGTAGTCGATGACCCACCAACAATTTCGAAGGCCCTGCTTCCAGCCTTCTTGCAGACATTCATAGACATTGCCCTCGTCTAGTTCGGCGTCGCCGACAAGGGCCACCATGCGACCCTCGGGGCCGGTCCCCAGCTTCTTGGCGCGCAGGTAGTCCTGCACCAGCGAGGCAAAAGCGGTGATGGCGACCCCCAGCCCCACCGAGCCCGTGGAAAAGTCGACGTCCGCAGTATCCTTGGTGCGCGACGGATAGCTTTGCGCCCCGCCAAGTCCACGAAAGTTCTTCAATTTTTCAAGGGACTGGACGCCGAACATATACTGCAGTGCGTGAAAGACCGGCGCGGCATGTGGTTTGACGGCAACCCGGTCCTGAGGGCGCAAGGCATGGCCATAAAGCGCCGTCATTAAGGTGACCATCGAGGCGCAGGAGGCCTGATGCCCGCCGACCTTCATCCCATCGGGTTTCGGGCGCAGATGGTTGGCGTTGTGGATCATCCAGGCGGACAGCCACAGTGCCTTTTGTTCGATCAGATGCAGATCTTGCGGACCCAGTTTCGTTGACATGTCACTCCTCGGCTGTTCCGCCTGATCACGCGGGTGATCGGCAATTCAATGGTCGATGTCATCCATATTCAGAGTCGATTTCAAGATGGCGGAGACCTTATTGCATTCTTGGACATATTTCTCGGAGGTACGAAAGCTTTCGTCCCTTGGCCAAGGCTCGTCGATGGTGACATCGGCCGCGACCCGTCCTGGCCGCGCCGCCATGACGACCACCCGGTTCGAAAGATAGACGGATTCAAAGACCGAATGCGTGACGAACACCACGGTCAGTGCATGTTCAGCGGCAAGCCGAAGGACGTCGTTGTTCAGCTTCATACGCGTCATTTCATCCAGCGCGGCAAAGGGTTCGTCCATTAGCAGTATCCTCGGCCGGGTGACCAAAGCGCGGGCAATCGAGACCCGCATCTTCATGCCCCCCGATAGTTCGCGCGGATAGGAGGTCTCGAACCGCGACAGGCCGACTTCAGTCAGGGCGGCGCGAATCCGGTCGCCCGCTGCTTTGCGATCATTCCCCGCCAGCCGCAGCGGCAGCCAGACATTGTCGAACACCGATGCCCATGGCATCAGTGTCGGTTCCTGAAAGACAAACCCAAGATCCTGCTCGCTTTTAGTAGTTGGCTGGGCCACCGCGATCTTTCCCGCCGTCACCGGCAACAGACCTGCGATCATCTTGAGCGCGGTCGATTTCCCACAGCCAGATGGCCCCAATAAAGAGACAAAATCCCCCCGGTTGATTGACAGGCTCATGTCCTGAACGGCCAGTACGCCTTTGGTGAACTGCTTGCTGACACCTTCCATGCGGATCAAGGTCTCGGTCATGTCAGACCTCGCGCTTTAGGGCACTTTCGTGCCATCTGTGCAGGATGAGCCATGAGATCCAGTTGGTCACCAAATAGATCGCTATTCCGGTGATCGAGATCAGGATCAGCGCTGCGAACATGCGCGGGATGCGCAACTGATAGCCCGATTCCAGAATGCGGAACGCAAGGCCCGACCCGGACCCGCCGGTACCCGCCACAAATTCCGCCACCACCGCCCCGATCAGCGCCAGCCCGCCTGATATCTTCAGGCCGCCTAGAAAGTAGGGCATCGATGCGGGAAGGCGCAGTAGTACCAGCTTTTGCCAGCGGGTTGCGCCATAGACTTCAAACAGGTCCACTAGATTGTGGTCGGCCGAGTTCAACCCAAGGATCGTGTTCGACAGGATTGGAAAAAATGCCACAAGCCATGCGCAGATAAGTAATGCCACCTGAATATCCCCGACCCAGATGATAATCAAAGGGGCCAGCGATACAATCGGCGTGACCTGCAACACCACCGCATAGGGCAGCAGTGACCGTTCCAGCCACCGCCACTGGGTTAATAGGATTGCCAGCATCACGCCAAGGGTGACGGCCAGAAACAGCGCGACGAAGGTGACACGGAGCGTCGACAACAGCGACAAACCCAGCGTCGCCCAATCCTCGGCCAGCGCCTTGGCAATGCGAACCGGGCTGGGCAGCACATAATGCGGCACCGCGTAGTAGGTCACGCTTGCTTGCCAGATCACCAACAGAATGACCCCAAGGCCCACGGGTGCTGCAGCCCCGGCCAACCATGTCCTGATGCCGGCAGAAGTGGTAGATTGCGACGTCGCCATGGCAGGGTCCTTCACAGGTTTGAAAGCGCGGTGCGAACTCTGGACGCGAATGCCGCCCGGGACTGGACGGTGGATCGTTCGATGGCGTGATGCGCCAGATAGGTGCAGCGCCCGCGCGGATGGATCAGCGCTCGCAACATCCGGTGAAACAACTTGCGTGGTGGGTCGCCCATCAACGTGGCCCAGAACCTGGTAGAGCCATAGGTAGTGACCACCACTAGACGTTTGACATTCCGCAGGCCTGGCGCGATCTGCTTGGGCGTCAGGTGAAACGACACGCCGGGCAGAAAGACCCGGTCCAGATACCCTTTGAGTATCGCCGGCAGACCAAAATTCCAGACCGGAAACACAAATACGATCGCCTCGGCGTCCAGCAGGGCCTGAACATCAGCCTCCAGCCCGATGCGGTTCTCGGGGACCTTGGAATAGCCCTGCCATTCGGCACGGCTCAAGACGGGATCAAAGCCGCGCTCGTAGAGGTCGAAGGCCGTGACCTCGTGGTTTGCCTGTTTCAGTGCCGCCAGAGTTTCACGGTACAAGGCGCCGCTGAAGCTTTCAGGGTCGGGATGCGCGTGCAGAACCAGAACCCGCATGGCACCCTAACGGGGAACATCCAGGCCAATGCCCTTGTTGACAAAGGCAAGGGTATAGCTGGCCGCCAGATCAAGCGTGCCGTCCACCACCCCAACGGCAACCATCTCGTCAAAGAATCCCTTCATCCGCGCATCGGTCATGGCGCCGATGCCCATGGTCAGGGTGTCGCCACTGTCGACGATGCCGAAGGATTTCATGTTGGCAATCGTAGCGTCCATACGCTCCATCGTCGTATCGGGATTTGCTTTCAGGATCAGCTCGCGCGCCTTGGTGTTGTCGCCGTAAAGGAAGTTGGTATACCCTAGGATCGATGCGTCCACAAAAGCCTGAACCATCTCGGGATCGCTGTCGATGGTCTCGTTGCGCGCCTCAATCATGGTGGAATAGGTGCTGAAGCCCTGATCGGCCAACAGGAACACCTGCGGTTCGAACCCGGCCTCCAGACCAACCTTGTAGGGGTCAGACGTCGCGTAGCCCTGTTGGACCGAGTCTGGATCTGAAAGGAACGGTGCATAGTTGTAGGTGTAGGGTTTTACCTGATCCACCTTGAAGCCGTATTTGCTGATCATCCATTGGAAATAAGAGGCCACCCCTTCATTCGACAGATAAATTGACTTCGAATTTTTTAGATCTTCGAAGGTCGCGTATTTGCCGGGATGGGCCAACAGGCATTGCGGGTCTTTCTGGAAGATGGCGGCCACGACGCGGCTGGGGATCTCTTCGCGCACGGCCAGAAACGACTGGATCATGTTGCCGCCCATGTAGAAATCCAACCCGCGGGTATAGAACAGCAAACGGTTGTTGGCCTGCGGGCCGCCCATGACGATTTCAACATCCAGACCGGCGCGCTCATAGGTTCCATCGGCGATGGCCTGATAATAGCCGCCATGTTCTGCCTCAGCGACCCAGTTGGTGCCAAAGCGGACCTTCTTCAACGTTTGCGCGCGCAGGATCGCGGGCGCGGCAAGAACGGCGGTTCCCGCCATCATGGTTTTCAATGCAGTGCGACGGTTGAGATCGGATGCAAACATGCGCGTACTCCTTGGCCGGGCCCCGTCGGCGTGACGATGGGATACCCGAACCTTATTCCGGCTAGTTGATCGCGCAAGCATCGATTTTCGAGCAATCCGATGCCTTTTTAGCATCGTAGGGTTTGCTGGATGCGATGCCATTTTGCGCGCAGAACGATGTCTTTTTAGCGCTTGTCGCGCGCAGTTTTCGCCGCTCATTATGCGCCTTGACCAGAATGCCATTGCGGGAACACCCCCAGAATGACCACCGTTCCAATTTCCCTTCCCGAAACGCGGCGCTATGTTTTGGCCAACGCGCGCGTTCCTGCGGGATTGGCTGACGGCTTGCCAGCGGGCACCCAGACCGATCTCGAAGGTTCTGCAAAGCTCGATCTTCTGATCGAGGCCGGGCAGGTCGCCGCGATGTTTCCGGCAGGCAGCGCCCCGGATGAGCCGCCGAGCGTCGATCTGGAGGGCAGGCAGGTCTGGCCCTGTTTTGTCGATATGCATACCCATTTGGACAAGGGTCACTCGATCCCGCGCATCCATCCGGATGGAACAATCCATGGGGGGTTTTCGCTGACGGTGCAGGATTGGCAGCATTGGTCCCCGGACGAGATGACCCTACGGATGGATTTCGCACTACTGTGTGCCCATGTTCACGGGGTTAGTGCCATTCGGACGCATTTGGACAGCGTTACCCTTCCGCAGGCAGCTCGCGGCTTTGCCGTCTTTGCCGAACGGCGCGCCGCTTGGGCGGAGCGGGTTGATTTACAGGGGGTTGCGATCACCGGAATTGACACTTTTCTGTCGCCGTTGGGTCGGGATCTGGCCGACCTAGCTGCAAGTCATGGCGGGCTCTTGGGTGGTGTAACCGATACGCTGGAGCGGGGCGAGAATGGCACCTACGAAACGCTGGATCAAGCCCTAGACAGGATGTTCGAACTGGCAGGCGAGCGTGAGTTGGATGTAGACCTGCACGTGGATCAAACCGCTGATCTTGCAGCCTTCACTATACCCAACATTGCGCGCGCACGGATACGGTCTGGCTTCAAGGGCAAGGTTGTTTGCGGTCATTGCGTTAACCTGTCGTTGCAGCCCCCGGAAGTGGTGGAATCAACCCTGACCCTTGCCCGGGACGCGGGTCTAAGCTTTGTATCGATGCCGACACCGATGATGTATCTGATGGATCGCCAAAAGGGCCGGACGCCGCGGTGGCGCGGTGTTACAGCGGCGAAAGAAATCATGGCAGCGGGTCTGCCTCTCGCCATTGGCGGTGACAATTGTCGCGATGCTTGGTTTGCCTATGGCGACCATGACATGCTGGACACTTTGAAACAGGCGATACGCGTCTTTCAGACTGACGAACCTTTGACAGGAGCGTTGGAAATGGCCACACGAGCGCCGGCCGACCTGATAGGACGGCCCGATCTGGGTCGAATTGGGGCAGGACTGCCAGCCAGCATCGTCATTTTTTCAGCCCGCAGCGTGAACGCCCTATTGTGCCGGGATCAATCCGACCGCGTAGTTCTGAAACGGGGGCGTCAGGTCACGGGCACCCTGCCACTACACCACGAATTGGAACAGGCGCTGGGGCTTGCCGAACATGGGGCTTGAGTTCGGGAACAGATCGCGCATTCATGGGTCATGTTGCACAATCGTTTGCTGATCTATCTGGATGAAGTTGTTCGCTGCGGCTCGATCCGAGCTGCATCGAGAAAACTGAACGTCGCCTCGTCAGCCATCAACCGCCAGATTCTGGCGCTGGAAGAAGATCTGGGCACCCCAATTTTCGAACGTCTTCCCCGGCGCTTGCGGCTGACGGCGGTCGGGGAATTGCTTATTGATCACGTACGCGCCACGTTGCGAGCGCAGCAGCAACTTAATGTTCGCATTGCCGACCTGACCGGCCTGCGCTGGGGCCAAGTGACCGTGGCGACCGTCGGCACGGTTGCGGCCGAAATTCTACCGACTGTCATCCAATCCTTTCGCAGGGACTATCCCAAGAGCACCATCGACGTTCGCATGGTTGGCGATGTTCTGACGCATATTCTAAGCAACGAAGTGGATGTGGGGATTGGTTTTGATCTGGCTGCACCGCCGGGCGTACGCACCGTTTTCGACATTCCGGTCAGGCTGGGCGTCGTGATGGCACCTGATCATGCTTTGGCTGGGCGAGCCCATATCAGCCTTGCCGCTTGTGTTGGCTTTCCACTGATCCTGCCCAGCCAGGCGATGTCGATGCGCCCGATCCTTGACCGAGCCTTCGAGAACTTCGGCGAGAGCGTTCAGGCAACCGTCATCACCAATTCTGTGGAACTGATGAAGCAATCGGTCATGCGCGATCAGGGCATCGCCTTTCTGACTGAAATGAACGTCCACGAAGAACGGACGCGCGGTGAACTGGTGTTCGTGCCCTTGACGGAAAGCCAGTTTGAACCGCTGCATTTACGGGCCATCGTAAAGTCAAATCATCAGATGAACCTGATGGCAGAGCCTTTTATCCGGGCCTGCGAAATGCACTCCAACGCACTTTTGTCAAATCTCACCCCCAGTGTGCCTGAGGTCGATCTACATCAAGTGTAGCCAAGGTATCCGTCAATGTGCTTGGCGGAGCCAAATGCCACCAATCTCACTTGGCCATGCGTTCTCGGTAGGCGAATGCCCGCACTTGGCATGGAAATCGAGGAAGCCCCGGCCAAGGTCCGCGCACCTAGGAAGCTCGAATGGCTCGAAGACATGAACAACCCGAGCTGGGCAGGAGTGATTCCCGTGACGACCGTGATCGGCACGGCGCAACCTTGCCCGAAACCCGGCGAACTCCTGGACGCTATCCTAGCAAGCGTCTTGGGCGCGTGACGTTGCTTCTTTTGCGCTTGCATCTAGGAAACAGGAAAGCCCTCACAAAGCCGGACTTCGAACTTGCTATGAATGTCCGTTCCGGTGGAATTGCTTCAGAAATCTCAATGACCGTAAAGGGGCCGGGAACGGACTGGCTGATTTCGTCAGGCATGCGAGAAAAGCGGCCACTCGAATTCATGGAATGCATTGGCGCTTTCGGCCCTGAGCCGACTTTCAGCTTCGGCCAACAATGCTGCGGCCTGCGAAGGCTAGAGCCGACATTCGCTGCAAACGCACATAATTTCAATTTATGTTTGGCTATGGAGTGAGATGGGCCCGTCTTTTCCCGAGAAGGTGCACTTTCGACTGACTTAGCAAAGAAAGATTGAAAGGTTTGGGAAAAGGGCGCCAGGAGTTCGCAGGCAGCCTAGGTCGTTGTCGCCTCTCAAGGACGACCGCTTGGATCAACAAGATCATTTCGAGTTCAGGGCAACCTCAGGTGTCATCTGGCAAGCGCCCTCTTCAGAGATGCAGCGCAGGAAAACCCACACAGCGGGGCCGCATCTGAGGGGGATATGCCCTGCTGGCGCATGAGTTCTCGTGCACGGGCAAGGCGCATGTGTTGATAGCATTTTCCGGGCGATAGCCCAAGTTCTACGTCGAAAAGCCGCGCCATCGTGCGCAAGGTTAGGCCCGCCTCGGCCGCGACATCCGGTAGGGTGCGCGGGGCGTCAACCGATCTTGCCATCAGGTCCAGGACCCGCCGGACGCGCGGGTTGGGGTGCGATGGCAGTCCGCCCAGCCCGTCGTCCTGCTCATGCGCAAGCCGCCGCGCGTTCAGGAACATGGATGCGGCATCGAACCGGGCCGCCGCGCCGAACCGCTGGGTTATTTCTTTCAGCACCAGTTCCATCGCGCCCGCCGCGCTGCCGCACGTCATCCATTTGCCATCGCTGGCAAATGGTGTCGCCACGCTGTTCACCTTGGGAAAGGCGTTGGCGAATTCGTCCAGTAATTGCCAATGCAATGTGGCCTGTCGATTGTCCAGATAGCCCGCCGACGCCAGCAGCCACGCTCCGGTATCGGCGGCGATGACAGTTTTGGCCTTTCGCGTGGCCATCAACGCGCGGCGTGTTACGGATTGGCCTGCGTCCTTGCGGAACCGGTCGCCTCCAATCACGATCAGCAGATCGCAGGCCGCAGCGTGGGACAGCAGGCCATCTGGTGCCAGCGACAGCCCGCTTGAGGACCGGACCGGCCCATCACGAGGGGTCAACATGGTCCAGGAGATGTTGGCACCATGTTCGTCGCGCACCACCCGGAACGGTTCCAGCAAGCAGGCGAGTATCATGTTCGAAAACGCGTCGAACAGCAGAATGTTGATCCTCAGGGACCCAGCAGCATTTGGCAGAATCGGTGACATGATTGGCAGTATCGGTGATATGGCGAACAACGGCAATGGTCCATCCTGCCCAGAATGCGCCCAGGAGAACTGCCATGACCAACCGTCCCCTTTCCCATATCCGCGTGCTGGATTTCGGCCATTACCTGGCCGGGCCGATGGTCGGTATGATGCTGGCCGATATGGGTGCCGAGGTAATCCGCATCGATCCGCCTGACGGGCCGCGCTGGAAGGACCCGGCCTTTGACATGCTGTCGAGGGGCAAGCGGTGCCTGGTGCTGGACCTCAAGACTGAAACCGGACGGCAGACCGCGCTCGACATGGTTGCTCGCGCAGATGTGGTCATCGACAATTTCCGTCCGGGCGTGATGACCCGCCTGGGGTTGGGGCCGGATGATCTGCGAAAGGTCAATGCGGGCATCGTGTCCCTATCGCTGCCCGGCTTTGCCTCGAGCGATCCGGAACTTGCGGGAGTGGCGGCCTGGGAGGCGGTGATTGCCGCACGCACCGGGCAATTCACTGACATGGGGCTGAACCGGCAGTTGATGGGGATCAACCCGTCCTTCACGCCACTCGGCCTTGCCTCGGCCTATGGGGCGGCTTTTGGTGCTATGGCGGTGCTGTTTGCGCTCGGCGCGCGCGACCGGATTGGGGGTGACCATATCGAGGTGCCGCTCGCTTCGGCCTTGTTCGAAGGGCTGGTCTACAACTGCGAACAGGTGCAGAATTATCCTGCCCGTTACAAATCCCCGCGCGAGGTGGAGCTTGATCGACGCCGCGAGGGCAGCCTGCCGCAGGACCTGAGCTATGCTGACCTGAGCGCCTTTCTGGACCCGTTTTATCGCACTTACCGCTGTGCCGACGGGCGTGGGTTCTATGTCGTTTCCTGTTCGATCAAAACCCATCCGCGCCGGGTACTGCATGTGCTGGGGCTGGACGATCTGGCCGCCACACTGCCCGATTTCGACGCCTATCTGGACCAGAAGGACTGGCCGGATGAATGGGCGCTGCGCAACTATCCCGTGGGCGACCGCGACCGAAAGCGCGTGTCGGATGCGATGCAGGCGGCCTTTCTGACCCGCCCCTCATGGGAGTGGGAGGCGCTGTTTGGTGCAGCCAAGGCGCCCGCCAGCGCTCAGCGCAGCACGCGAGAATGGCTGGCTGATCCGCATGCACTGGCTTCGGGGCTGGTGATCGAGTTGAATGACCCGCGCCATGGCAGGATGCGGCAACTGGGCAACCTGGCGTGGCTGGTGGATGATGACGGTGCGATGGATAAGCGACCCGGGCCGGTGCCGGATGACTTCCGACCTGATCTGTCAGCGCTTCTTGACGAAGCTCCGCGCGTCGCGACAAGGATAGCGGCGCCGGGCGGCTGGCTGGACGGGCTCAAAGTGGTGGATCTGACCAATGTGATAGCCGGGCCAACAATCGGATCGACGCTGGTACGGTTCGGGGCGAAGGTGACATCGGTTCAGCCGGTCACGCCTTCGGTCGATCCGTGGAATGCCATCGTGTTTGGTCTGCACGCCCATCGCGGCAAGGAAAGCGTACTACTGAACCTAAGCAGCGATGCCGGCCGCGCTGTGCTGGAGCGGCTTATCGCGGAAGCCGACGTGGTGACGATGAACGGCACCGATGAACAGCGCGATGCGCTGGGTCTGTCGCCCGAGCGGCTCGCGGCGCTGAATCCACGCACCATTCTGGTGCAGCTGGACGCCTGGAGCGGGCCGCGTCGAGGGCCGAAATCCGATCATTTGGGCTATGACGACCTGGCACAGGCGGCGACCGGAGTGATGGTGCGCTTTGGCGGCGGGCCAGACACGCCAGAGGAACATGCCCATTTCGGCACCATCGACGCGCTGACGGGGTATGCCGCTTGCGTAGCCCTTGGTGCAGCGCTGGAACGGCGCAAGTTGACGGGTAAAGGGGGCGTAGCGAGGGCTGCACTGGCCGGATGCGGCACAATGATCCAGGCGCAGTTCATGTATGATTTCGATGGGCGCGCTCCCTTCAACGAACCTGCAGGCCGGCAGGCGCGAGGCTGGGGACCGTTCTATCACTGCTACCGTGCAGCCGATGGTTGGATGTTCTTCGCAGCGCCGACGGAAAAGGGTACTGCACTAGCGCAGGTGCCGGAACTGGCCGATTTGGCGGGGCTGGGCGAAGATGGGCTGGCAGCGGCCCTGACAGAGCGATTTGCCGGGCACACCATTGCACATTGGCAAACACGTTTTGCCGAGGGATCAGCGACTGTGGTTACGCTTGGTTCCCTTTCGGCCAACCGCGATTCCAACCTTCAGCGCGAAAGCGAGGGCGCTGCCGATATCCGCCACTCTACTTATCGTGCAATCCGCCACGACCAGCACCCGATGGGGCGTTGGGTTGATCTGGTGGCGCCGAATGCTGTTCGCCCAAGCCACGCCACGATCAACATCCCTGGCCATGCACCCAAACCAGGCGCGCAGACGCGCGCGATCCTGTCGCGCATAGGGCTGACGGACGAAGAGATCTCGGCCATGATCAACGTCGGGGCGGCTGGCGAAGGTTGGTCCGAAAAATATCTACCGGAGTAACTTCATGCAAACCGAAGGCCCAGGACCCGCGACCACTCCCCGAACCCGCGCCCGCGCCCGCCATATCCTCGACCACTATTACATTGGACCAGCACGAAACCCGGCTGTGCTGGAAATCTGGGGATATACCCCGCGCATGACCTATGCGCCGGGCGATGAGGTCGTGCTGCATGTCTCGACCACCGCCGAACGCTGGTCATTCGAGGTTGGGCGCGATGGGTTGCGCTATGAACCGCTAATTCAGGTCCATGATATCCAAGGTGTGCATCACGCCACGCCTTCCGATTGTTCCGTGAGTGGCTGCGGCTGGCCGGAAGGCGCGCGTTTCACTGTACCCGAAGACTGGCGGCCAGGCGGTTATCTGATAACACTGCGGGCCGAGCACAATGGCGACCAGATCGAGGAACACCACCTGATCCTGATCCGCCGAGCGCCGCATCTACCGCCCGCGCCATATGTTCTGGTTTGCGCAACGGGTACCTGGCTAGCCTATAATTGCTGGGGCGGGTCAAACCATTATGAAGGGATCACCGGACCTGACGGTAACGAGTTTTCCCCGGTCGTTTCCACGCAACGGCCCTGGTCGCGCGGGTTCTGCAAGCTGCCTCCAGGCGCGCCTCGTGCCTTGCCAGACCAGCCCCCGAAACACGGCGAGATGACGCGCTATCCTTACATGGAATGGGCCTACGCCTATGGGTATTCCAAGAAATACGCTTCAGCCGGTTGGGCGAGCTATGAACGCCATTTTGCAAGATGGGCCGAGGAAGCGGGTTATGATCTCGACTTCGCTACGTTGCACGACCTCGACGCCGACCCAAACCGCCTGACGGGACATGCCTGTGCAATCTTCGTGGGACACGACGAATACTGGAGTGCACCCATGCGCGATACTGTCGATGCCTATGTCGACGCGGGCGGTCGGGTGGCGCGTTTCGCGGGCAATTTCCTGTGGCAGACCCGTCTGACCGATGATGGTCAGACCCAGACCTGCTACAAATATGTGTCTGAACGCGATCCAATGGCTGCGAGCGCCACGCCCCACTTGACCACTGCCGCATGGGAACTCGCGCCAGTAAATCGGCCAGGCGCGCTGACTTTTGGTGTCAACGCCTTGCGCGGGGTCTATGCGGGCCTTGGGCGCTGTGCGGGCAATGGGCCGGGGGGTTTTACCGTCTATCGCCCCGGTCATTGGGCCTTTGACGGCGCGGGCCTTGGCTATGGCGATGTGCTAGGCGCATCCTCGCGCATTTTCGGCTATGAGGTCGACGGGTTGAATTACCATATGAAGGATGGCCTTCCCAATCCTGCCTGTTCCGATGGAGCGGCGCCGGAGATTACTATCCTTGCCATGGGTCTGGCCACCAATATCGAAACCGACACGAAAGCCTGGGGCGAGACACTGTACATCGGTTCGGCTGACGCGGCCTTCAAGGCACAGTCGTTGTATGGCGAAGTCACGTCGCAAACGCTTGATGCCTGCACCCGAGGCAACGGAATGATCATCCATTGGCGGAAGGGTCGCGGCGAGATTTTTACCGCTGCCACCTGTGAATGGGTAGCAGGCTTGATGCGTGGTGATGCCCAGGTGATCGCGATCACCCGTAACGTGCTGGACCGTTTCGGCACAGCTTGAGGTGCAAAACAACCACACAATGGTGAATGCCGGGCAACCGCAGCGCCCGGCACAAACACTACTCTTCACCCAGGTTGAAGATCACTCCACCACAGCGGCCTGATAGGCACTGGCGTCGACGATGCTGAAGAACGCGCCCATTTCCGGCATCTGTGACAACTTGCCAAGTGCCGCCATGAACTGCTCCTGGCTTTCCCAGCCGATCATGACCACCTTCTTGTTGTCGGCAGTGACGAATTCGCGGTCGAAGATGTAGCCGGGCTGTTCAGCAATCTTTCCGAAGAAACCTGCCCGCGCGGCATCGAAATTGCCTTCCTGACCGGCCTTGGGGGTTCGAACGGCAACCTCGAGAACCTGTCCTTTCTTGTTGATGTAGTCCTCGAGGATAAACGGTTGGCCATCGGCAGTTGCGACCTGCACAAAGGCCTGCATATTTACCTTGCCGAAGAATTCCTGCACCTGGGGCATGGACATCATCGCCGAAGACGCTGCATTGAAATCATCAATGCTCGACCAGCGGGTCAACCCCACATAGACCGGAAGGGGACCGGGCTCGGGAAAGGTGAAGAAGGCTTTCAGCGTCCAGTCTTCTTCGACGCCCTTCGTCTGGGCAAGCCCTTCTAGAAGCGGCGCGCGGGCGGCAGTCCATGCGGCCACATCGCCATTTTTCACTTCCTGGATAGCGATTTCATAGACTGGTCCTGTCATCTTCGTCTCCTGTGCGTTTGCGAGAACCGGAGCCGCGATTGCGGCTGCGGCGAGCATCATTGCCTTGAGCATGTTCAACTCCCTTTCGGTGTGTTGGAGGGTTGCTTGTGAATACGCGGGCAATGTGCGGGTTCGGCACTGAGATAACAATTTACGAAAAGACAAGCATATTATATTGTATTATCTATGTATGATCTTGACCTCCTGCGCCCCACTGTGACCTTCGCATTAGTTGTCGAAACCGGCAGCTTCAAGGGCGCAGCGGAAAGGCTCGGCCTGTCGCCCCCCTATGTCAGCCAGATGATTTCCGATCTGGAGGCGCGTCTCGGTCGGCAATTGCTCTACCGGTCCACAAGGCGCCTCGCGCTGACTGCCGAAGGCGAGGCTTTTCTTCCTCATGCGCGCACCCTGTCTGATGCCTTTGCGCGGGGACTGGACATCGTGCGTGATGCCAAAAGGGGATTGACTGGGAGGCTACGCGTTTCGGTTCCCACCGTGCTGGCCAGCCCGGCCTTTGCCCGCGTGCTCAACACCTTTGTTGCGGATCATCCCGGCATCGCACTGGAGATCGACATGGACGACCGGGCCATTGACCCGGTCGCCGCGCAGGTAGATCTTGTATTGCGGATCGGCGATCCAGGAGAGGATCCCCGGTTGGCGAAAAAGCTCTTCAGCACGCGTGGACTGATCTGTTGCGCCCCTGGACTGACGGCAAGTATCACGCATCCGGAGGATCTCGCCGGCCTGACCTGGCTCCGCTCACCCGCCACCCCTGCACGTCTGTCACTACTGGGGCCAAGCGGAAAGCACTTTACCACCGAACCGGAACGTCAGGTGGTCATCAACAATGCCGCCCTGATCCGGGCTATGTTGCTAGACGGGGGCTGCTACTCCCTCTTGCCGGAATTCACAGTGCGCGAGACACTGGGCGCGGGAACATTGGGCGTGGCTTGCACAGACTGGGTCGTGCCCAATGTTGAGGTGCATGCGCTCTATACCGAGCGTCGAACCGCACTGACAAATGCCCGCTCATTTGTCGAGGCGATCTTACAGGAACTGAAATTCGCATCACCAACCTGACCAAATGGTCGGGTCAGGCGGCGCTTTGAAGGGTGCCGTATTTGCCTGACGCTGACTTCTGCTGGATTACGTACGATCAAAGCTCGGCAAGCTACCTGCCTCTCCATCACCAACAATGCGCGAGTAAAGGTCAGGTAGGTTCGGTATTGGCAGATACCATTAACAACTGCAGCGGACTTCCGATCCTCACTGAGCTTGTGTATCCGTTGGGCTCGGATCAAGTCTGCTTGTGAATGTCAGCTCTTTCCGTTTGCCACAAACGCCTTCGCGCTCCGAGCATATGTCCGCACTCCGCCCATTCCGGGCGTTCAATCATATCGTGTCGAATGGCAGCTTTCGGGGCTTTCATATTGCTAGGCTAGCGTCCGGTATGGGGGCGCAGAGCGGTTCTTCGTCTGAGGCGCGCAGGACGGCAGCTCGGAGCCCATTCTTGCCAACGCTGCACATCGCCTAAACGGCAGAGCCGCGCATAATCCAGCCATCCGTTAATGTTTGGCCTTTTGCACATCACAAGGATCACTCGCATCAGAAGAGATGCCCATCTAGGGCGTTTAGAAGGCTGACAATGATTGCAGATCGTCCCATACTGCGCCATCGATTCACGTAGGGTTGTAAGATCAGGGCACAAGCGTGAAAGCCGGTTAGGACGCGATGGATATCAATCAGATCACTTACTTTCTGCATCTCGCGGACACTCTCAACTTTACCGAAGCTGCGCGGCGCAGTGGGGTGACGCAACCTAGTCTCACCAAATCCATTCGCAAGCTCGAAGAAGAACTGGGCGGCCCACTCTTGTATCGTGATGGCAAGGATAGCAGGTTGACCGCGCTTGGCCGTGAAATCCAGGTTGAGTTCATGCGCATCGAATCCGGGTTGATGAATGTGCGCGAGCTTGCCGAAAACTCGGTGCGCGGGCGCAAGCGCGTCTTGTCGATCGGCGTTGCCTCAACGATTGCACCCATTGCGTTCTCGGGTTTTATCCAACACGTCCTGTCCCAACTGCCCAGTATTGAACTCAACGTGCACACCTTGGCGGCTCATGAAGGGGCTCCAGAGGTTTTGTCAGGTAAATTCGATGCCTGCATCTTGCCAAATGCCCCCAAGGAAAACTTCAAGTTGGCCGTTCAGCCGCTGTTTCGGGAACGTTACCTTCTGGCGTTCGCAAAAGGGCATGCCTTGGCGCGCTTTGACGAAATTCCTGCAGAAGAGATGGCGCGCGAGCCCTTTATCGACCGGCTTGCTTGCGAATTTCACAGCCAGATCATCGCGCATTTCATGGACCGTAATATCCTGATGTTTCCGCGGTTCAGCTCCGAGCGTGAGGATTGGGTTCAGCATATCGTCGCCTCTGGCAATGCGGTTTGCATCATGCCAGAGCGCTCTTGCACCGTGGCCGACCTTGATGCGCGCCCCGTGGCCATGATGGATATCTCACGCGAGGTTGTTCTGGTGGCTGTGTCAGGCAATGGCACACCAGCCGAGCTGCGCCAGATCATGGGCATGGCGGCCGCCTATCCGTGGTAGGCTGATGCAAGTGGCGCGCGCGCCGGCATAGAAACTATAGCCGCAGGCTATTGGGAATACCGAAACATAATCGCTATCTCTGTTCCATCGAAGAACGGACCAGAGGAGCTGCGAAATGAAATACGCAAAAACCCAAGAAGCCCTGGACAAGCTGACACCAGAGCAATTTCGTGTGACGCAACAAAACGGCACCGAGCGCGCGGGAACCGGCCCCCTGACAAGCAACAAAGAACCGGGCATCTACGTTGACATCGTCTCAGGCGAGCCACTCTTTGCCTCGTCTGACAAGTTCGAATCCGGCTCTGGCTGGCCCAGCTTCACCAAGCCGATCGTGTCCGAAAATGTGACCGAGCATAGGGATGAAGGCTTTGGCATGGTGCGCACGGAAGTGCGTTCCAAACACGGTGACAGCCACTTGGGGCATGTGTTTCCCGATGGGCCGCGCCACACTGGTGGTCTGCGCTACTGCATCAACTCTGCCAGCCTGCGGTTCATTCATCGCGATGCAATGAAAGACGAAGGCTACGGCGAATTTCTGGATCAAGTGGAGGATATACAATGACAGAACGTGCAATTCTTGCCGGTGGTTGTTTCTGGGGGATGCAGGATTTGATCCGCAAGCTTCCCGGGGTTGTGTCCACACGTGTGGGCTATACGGGGGGTGATGTGAAATTCGCCACCTATCGCAACCACGGCACCCATGCCGAAGGCATCGAGATCATCTTTGATCCGGAGAAAACAAGCTATCGCAAGCTGCTAGAGTTCTTCTTCCAGATCCATGATCCGACAACGCCGCTGCGACAAGGCAATGATCGCGGCACCTCTTACCGCTCTGCGATCTACTATGTCGATGACGCTCAGCGTGATGAGGCGCTCAATACCATTGCGGATGTCGATGCTTCGGGTCTTTGGCCTGGAAAGGTGGTGACAGAGGTGGAGCGGGCCGGCGACTTCTGGGAAGCCGAGCCAGAGCATCAGGATTACCTCTTGCACCGGCCCGATGGCTATACCTGCCACTTTGTGCGGCCCGACTGGGTTTTGCCAAAACGCGAAGCCGCCGAATAAACCAAACAGAGCTTCCCCCGCTTTTTGCGGGGGACAGACCTAACATGGATTCAGGCACAGGCCTGATGAAAGGAGACGCTATGCAATTTGGTTCCCTCAATGGCCCCGCCCATGAGTTGCGCGTTGGCGCTTGGATTGATGGTGATGGCAACCCGATGGAAAAGCCGCTTCAACTGGCCGATCTCGGAGATGGCTACAAGATCATCTACTGCTTTCAGCACTGGTGTCCCGGCTGCCATTCGCGCGGGTTTCCAACGCTCAAGTATCTGTACGACAACCTCAAGGACAAGGGCTTCAGCTTTGCTGTGATCCAGACCGTCTTTGAAGGATCCGAGGTCAATACCTTCGACAAATTGCGGGTCAATCAGGAGCAATACAGCCTGAAAATTCCTTTCGGACATGATGTTCCGGCGGAAGGTGAACGACACCCCTCTTTTATGGAGGACTATGTCAGCGGCGGCACACCGTGGTTTACCGTGATCGATCCGCAAGGAGATGTGGTTTATGCGGATTTCCGGATTGATCCCAGGCGCTTCATGCTGGCGCTCGGCGCCGAGGATGTCACGTTTTCTGACGCATAAAGCAACGATTGGCACGACTGTTTGAGGCCCTGCAACCCCCCTCAGATTTGAGTAGGCACTCCGATGACAAAACATGACCCCACATTCAATTTCGACAACACATATGCCCGCGAGTTGGAAGGCTTCTACGTTCAATGGCAGGGCGCCCCTGCACCCGCGCCAAAGATAGTTCTGTTCAACAGCGCACTTGCCGATGATCTGGGCCTTGAAAGTAACGCACTCAATAGCCCGGACGGGGCCGCCATCTTTGCTGGCAGTGTGACCCCGACAGGCGCAAACCCTTTGGCACAAGCTTACGCGGGGCATCAGTTCGGCGGGTTTTCCGAACAGCTTGGCGATGGTCGTGCATTGTTGCTCGGCGAGCTGCTCGACAAGAAAGGTGCACGGTTTGACCTGCATCTGAAAGGCTCGGGCCGCACCCCGTTTTCGCGCGGCGGTGACGGCAAGGCCGTGCTTGGCCCCGTGTTGCGCGAATACCTGATGGGCGAAGCGATGCACGCACTCGGTGTGCCAACTACGCGCGCCTTGGCTGCAGTTACGACAGGCGAAGAGGTTGCGCGCGATGGGTTAAAGCCCGGTGCAGTTCTGGCGCGGATTGCATCCAGCCACCTGCGCGTCGGAACTTTTCAGTTCTTTGCGGCCCGCGAGGAATGGGACAAGGTCCGCAAGCTCGCGGATTATGCCATTGAGCGCCACTATCCCGAACTGGCCTCGGCTGATGACAAATACCTTGGCTTCTTATCGGCTGTCTTGGAGCGGCAGGCGTCACTCGTTGCCAAATGGCTTCATGCGGGCTTCGTGCATGGTGTCATGAACACCGACAACATGACAATCTCTGGCGAGACGATCGACTATGGCCCCTGCGCCTTTGTCGACACCTATGAACCAAAGGCCGTGTTCAGCTCGATCGATCGTGACGGACGCTATGCCTTTGGCAACCAGCCGGTGATTGCCCAGTGGAACCTAACGCGCTTTGCCGAAACGCTGTTGCCTTTGATCGATGCTGACGACAGCGAAAATGCCATCAGGCTTGCAACGAATGTGATCAACAGTTTCGTAGCGCGCTACACGGAATTCTGGATCGCAGGCATGCGCGCCAAGTGCGGGCTTGCATCCAGCGAAGCGGAAGATGTGGCCCTGATCAATGACATGTTCACTGCGATGGAGGGGCAAAAAGTCGATTACACGCTTTTCTTCCGCCGCCTCGCCGATGCTTCGCTTGGGCAGGATGACACCCTCGTGTCGCTGTTTGAAAACGGTGAGAAGATCCGCGCCTGGCTGAAGCAATGGCATGACAGGCTCTTGCGCGATTCGCTTGATCCGAGCGAGCGTGCCAAAGCCATGAACAGCGTGAACCCGATCTATGTTCCGCGTAATCACCGCGTCGAAGAGGCGCTGGTTGCGGCGGAAGCAGGTGATATGGCCCCATTTGCCCAGCTACTGGAGGTGCTCGCCGACCCGTTTACCAAGTGCGACGGTCTGGAAGACTACGAAGGGCCGGCGCCTGACGGATTTGGCCCCTACAAAACATTCTGCGGCACATAAGAGGAAATTGATCATGACAAAGCACTATGACAACGCGATCATCGGGTCTGGTCAAGCCGCCCCTGCCTTGTCTGTCGCGCTCGCCAAGCGCGGCGAAAGCGTCGCCTTGATTGAAGGCGGACAGCTTGGCGGGTCATGCGTCAACGCGGGCTGCACGCCGACGAAAACCCTGCGCAAATCAGCGCGCGTGGCGCATATGGCGCGGCGTGCGGCAGATTTTGGTGTGCAAACCGGCAAAGTTACGGTTGATTTCGGGGCCGCAATGGCACGGATGCGCGAGCGCGTTGACACTGCACGCCGTGGCCTTACGGCTTGGCTCACGCGCACCAAAAACGTCGATATCATCAAAGGCTGGGGCGCGTTTGATGGCCGTGCGGGCGACAAGTTTGTCCTCACTGCGGGTGAAACGCGGTTGACAGCCAACAAAGTCTATATCAACACCGGCACGCGAGCTTTCACGCCGCCTGTGCGCGGTTTGGACACTGTGGCGCACCTCGACAATGTCGGCCTGCTTGCGCTGACAGAATTGCCGCGTCATCTGATCATTGTTGGCGGCAGCTATATCGGGCTGGAAATGGGCCAGATCTTTCGTAGGCTTGGCTCGGAAGTCACTATCATCAACAGCGCCCCACGTGTTGCCATGCGCGAAGACGCTGACGTGTCCAAAATCATCGAAACCTTCTTGGATGATGAGGGCGTGACTGTCGTGAACAACGCGACAATCGCGAAGGTCGAGCCAGCGCGCGAGGGGGTGAGCCTGATCCTGACGGATGGCTTCAGCTTTCAAGGCTCTCACTTGTTGTTCGCAACGGGGCGCAGCGCCAATAGCGAAACGCTCAACCTCGGCTCTGTTGGCGTTGAGACGGACGAGCGCGGCTTTATTCGAACCGATGCGCAGCTTGCGACCATTGTGCCCGGCATCTGGGCCCTCGGCGATATCAACGCACGCGGCGCATTTACCCATACCAGCTATCACGACCATGAGATCGTTCTGGCCAATTCCGATAAAAACGCAGGTCCGCTGCACCAGTGGAAGGATGCTGGCCAGCGCCCGACAACCTATGCGATGTTCACGGACCCACCCTTGGGGCGCGTGGGCATGTCGCTTGCCGATGCGCAAAAAGCAGCAAACGACGGGCGCAACATTCTGGTTGCGGAGATGGCGATGTCTGACATCTCGCGCGCCAAGGAAGAAGGCGAAACAGCAGGACTGATCCGGCTGATCGTCGATGGTGAGAGCGAGCAGTTCCTGGGCGCAACGGTGCTTGGCATCGCGGGCGATGAGATCATCGCTGTGTTGTCCAACTACATGGCAACAGGCGCAAGCTATCGCTTCATGCAGCAAGCATTGCCGGTGCATCCAACTGTTGCCGAGCTGCTGCCGAGTATCTTGGCAAGCCTCAAACCGCTGGTGGCGAAATGAGTACTGCTATCGTCCTGTTCGGCGAGATACGTTGCCACAAAACACGCTACTACCAAGCGGCGATGGAAGAGCGCGGGCTCAAGTATGAAATGGCGGAAGTCGACAAAGACCCGGTGGCTGCGAAGCGACTGGCGGCGCTTACAGGGAGCGCTAACAAGTTTCCCACGTTTGAGATCAACGGGCGCAAACTTCGCAACCCTACGCTGCCTGAACTAGATAAAGCGCTCGCCAGGGAAGGCCTTTACGATCCCGGGCTGGTTCATGACAAAGAGAGCCAGCGCTTTGTGCGGCACATGGCCCCCTCGGATGCATTTGTCAGCTACGCTTGGCATGGCGAGCATATGGTGCTCGGCCATATCGAAACCGACCCGACATTGCGCGGATCAGGGCTTGGCGCGCGCTTTGCGACAGAGGTGTTTGAGCACCTTGAGAGCGCCCCCCATGAGGTGCGTTTGACTTGCCCATTCCTGCGCCGCGTTGGCGCTACGCGACCTGAGTGGCGCGCGAAGTTTCAGTTGAAGGACACATAATGAGCGATGTCACATTCAAGAACACACGGTTTGACCCTGATCTGGTCGAGTTTCACTCAATCGCCCAACAGATGGCCAAATCGGTCGGCTACACGGCGGATATGGCCGTTGAAAAGAAGCTTGCACAGCTGCTTCGGCTGCGCGTTGCACAGATGAACGCCTGCTCATACTGCCTGATCCTGCACACCAAAGCGGCTCACGATCAGGGCATTCATCCAGCCAAAGTGGCCCATCTGGCAAGCTGGCAGGAAAGCACTTTGTTCAGCGCCGCCGAACAAGCAGCCCTTGGTTATTGCGAAGCGTTGACAGACTACAACCCAGCCGCATTTGCACCGCTTCATGAGGCGATGACAAAGCATTTTTCGGAAACCGAGATAGCCGAGGTCGCCGCGATTGTGATCAACATGAACCTCTGGACCCGCCTGAAACTGGCGCAGGGCGCAACGCCCGTACTGGAGAGCTGAAGTGAACGCGATGCACTGGTCAACCGACACTATTTTGCTCGCGATCCTGGCAAGCGTTTTTCTCTATTCCTTGCTCACCAACGCGATTACAAAAACGGTCATCACCTTGCCAATCATCTTTATGATCGTCGGTTATCTGTGTTCGCGCCCGATTGCTGCTCTGGCCGAACCGCAGACGCTGGATGTGGGCAAACGGCTCTTGGCCGAGATCACGCTGGTGCTCGTGCTGTTTTCAGATGCGAGCCATGTGCGCTTCAAATCGCTGCGTCAGAGTTTCAAACTCCCCTTGCGTATGCTGGTTTTCGGGCTCCCGCTCACCATTGGGCTGGGTATGAGCGTCGCCTACCTGCTCAACCCTGAGAGCGGTCTGGCGATGGCGCTTTTGACGGCGGCTGTGCTGACCCCGACAGATGCGGCACTCGGGCAAACTGTTGTTTCAAGCCCCGACGTGCCAGAGCCATTGCGCCAGACAATCAACGTTGAAAGCGGGCTCAATGATGGGCTTGTGCTGCCCTTTGTCTTGTTCGGGGCTATTCTGGCGTCTGCCGGGATGGAGGGCGCTGCAACAGACGGGCTTGCTGTGTCGGCTGTGGTGCAAATCGTCCTTGGGCCGCTAGTCGGGATCGCCTTTGGATGGGGCTTCGCCAAGGCGATGGATCTAGCCCAGAACCGTGATCTGATGGCCGAAGCCGCTGGCGGCGTGGCGTTTCTGGCGGCGGCCTTTGCTGCCTTTATCGGCTCCGAAATCGTCGGGGGAAACGGATTTATCGCGGCATTTGTCGCGGGCATGGTTTTTGGCAACAGCTACAAGCATGACATCCATTTCATCGGCGAATTCAGGGAAGGCGTCGGGCAACTGCTCACGATGTTCGCGTTTCTTGTCTTCGGGGCGCTGCTCTTGCCGGACGGGCTTGAGCACATGACATGGCGCGCTGTGGTGCTTGCCGTTCTGTTCCTGACAGTTGTGCGCATGTTGCCGATCTGGCTGTCGCTTCTGGGAACCGGGCTCGCCCTGCGAGAAAAGCTGTTTCTGGGTTGGTTCGGGCCAAGGGGTTTGGCCTCAATCCTCTTTACCCTGATAATGATGGACGAATTCGACTTTCCCGGCGAACAGGAACTGCTCGCCTGTGTCTCGATGACGGTCTTCCTCTCGATCATTCTACACGGCATTTCGGCAGCGCCGCTGTCAAAATGGATAGGCCGCGCTGCCTGAATTTAATTTAATTCAACAGGAGAAACCCAATGGACAAGTCTCACGTAAAAAAAACAATGCTCGCGCTTACTGAAGCTGAACTGGCGCAGGCGGAGCAAAAGTACCAGGTCTTCCTGGCCGCCGCCCGCCTTGAGCGCAACGAAACTATCGACGCCAGCGAACAGTCGCAAGCTGAAGCCGCGGCAGATATGGCCGCGGCCTTTGATGACAAAGCCCATGACCACAGCGCAAAGGCCGCAGTGATCAACAGCATTGATTTCGGCCCCAAAGACGCCGTTGGCCCTGGCGCAGTCGCCAAGATCGGCAATCGCTATCTCGTGGTCGGTGTCTCTACGGCTGCCTTCAAATGTCAGGGGGAGGACTTTATCGGAATATCGACAGCAGCCCCGATTTATGCCGCACTTGAAGGTAAGACAGCGGGCGAAACCTGCTCCTTCAATGGCCGCGACCTCCTCGTGAGCGAAGTTCATTGAGCCAAGTTAAAGTGGGCTTTGGAGGCGGGTGTCACTGGTGCACTGAAGCGGTGTTCCAATCTCTTCGGGGCGTCGGCAACGTGGCGCAAGGGTTCATCAAATCCCTTGCGCCGCACGACAGCTTTTCCGAAGCTGTTGTCGTGACGTTCGATCCTGACGTTATTCCCTTAAATGTCTTGATCGACGTGCACCTGCGCACCCACGCCAGCACGTCGCAGCATAAAATGCGCGGTAAATATCGCAGTGCAGTCTATGTGTTCTCAAACGATCAGGCCGACAGTGTGCAACGCCACATCAAAGACGCACAAAACGACTTTGATGAGCCGATTGTGACAATGACGCTCCCGTTCGAGGGCTTTGAGGCTTCACCCGAGCAGTTTCAGGACTATTACGAAACCAATGCGGGAAAGCCGTTCTGCACCACCTATATCGATCCGAAACTGAGTAAGATCAGGCAACTGTTTGGTCATTATGCGGTTCGGGAGTGACGACTGCCGGATTTCAGGGTTAACAGCGATAAACCTTGAAAAGCCTTAACCGGAAAAGCAAAAACCAGCCATTGGAGCAAGCGCAGCGAATTGATGCTTTGTCCGCACAGCCTACGTTGAAAACACATAAGCCACAGTGTCCGCTTTCAAGAAGTTTGGGTTCCAACGCGAACGACCGAAACAGGGGCGCAAAGCAGTCATTCGTTTCCGAATGGTCGAACCTCCGCAAAGTGCCAAAAGCTCGCCTGCCAACGCGGACAACCGCTTGCCCTGCCTGGCTTTTACTTGCGGCCCGGCCTGCCCCCTTTACTCTCGCCCATCTTCAGTGCCTGGATGAATGCCTCCTGCGGGATTCGACCTTGCCGAACTGGCGCATC
>JAGRLM010000009.1:1193-18478 GCA_020441795.1 Nitratireductor sp. | reverse complement strand
CATGCGCGGCATCTTGATGTCGAAGATCGCGAGGTCCGGGCGCCTCACCGAGAGGCCGTCAAGGGCGGATGCACCATCGGTATAGGTCTCTACCCGATAGCCCTCTGATTCGAGTGCGATGGAAACCGATGTGAGAATATTCCGGTCATCGTCGACAAGTGCGATTGTCGGCATTCGCTGGACCTCCTTGGCCTGTTGTCCTACCCGCCATTCCGGTTCCCGTGGCAGGAAACCAATTGTGGCATGTCTTTTGTGCAAAGGCTCGAAAAATGCGCACAAATTGTGACACGGCAGGATTGGGTGGAAAAGCCCGGAAACGGCTTATCGGGTTTTTCCTCCTCCCGACTGGTGTATCCTGCGCCATTCAGGCCTTGTGGGTGTGTGATCATGATCGGGTGCCGAATTTTCATTCCTCTCCACCCAAGCCCCGGATATTGCTCCGGTTTTTCCATATTGCCCTGCCAGACAACGCCATTTCGGTGAACCAAAATTTAACCGTTTAAAATTTTTAAATCGATTAAATAACTGAAAAGATTGAGCTTTTTCGACTGTGCGCTTGTCACTTCGCTGTCATTTGGCTATAGCTCAGCCCAAGCGGACAGCCAAATGGGGCTTTGGTTCGCCAATTCCATATTCTGGAGCATTTGTCGAAAGCCAGGCGCCAACGGCAATGTTACCGACCAACCATCGCGGAAGGAACAGGTGATGACTGAGGCCGCCATGAAAGCTCCCGTCGCAGCAGCGATCGAAAGCGGAATTCGCAATCATGACCAGGGACTCGACGGTTTCGGTCTCGAGGGCCTGAAAGCCGTCTACTGGAACCTCGAAGCTCCCCAGCTATACGAACATGCGATTCGCAATGGCGAAGCACGCATTGCCGCGGGTGGGGCGCTGGTCGTCGAAACCGGACAGCATACCGGTCGTTCCGCGCTCGACAAGTTTGTCGTCCGTGATGCCCTTACCGAAAATACCGTCTGGTGGGACAACAACAAGGCGATGGAGCCCCGCAAGTTCGAGACACTGCTGGAAGACATGCTGGCGCATGCAGCTGGTCGGGAATTGTATGTGCAGGATCTTTACGGCGGCGCTGATCCGAAGAACCGCATCGCATCACGCGTGATCACCGAATATGCCTGGCACTCGCTCTTCATCCGCAACCTGCTGATCCGCCCGGACCGCGACGCGTTGCAGGCCTATCTTCCCGAAATGACCATTCTCGACCTGCCAAGCTTCCGTGCGCATCCAGAACGTCATGGCTGCCGCACCGAGACGGTTATTGCCTGCGATTTCACACGCAAGATCGTGCTCATTGGCGGCACTTCCTATGCCGGCGAAATGAAGAAATCGGTATTCACATTCCTGAATTTCCTGCTGCCGCAATCTGGCGTCATGCCGATGCATTGCTCTGCCAATACGGGCAAGAGCGACGATTCAGCGGTCTTTTTCGGTCTGTCAGGCACTGGCAAGACCACCCTGTCGGCCGACCCGTCCCGCACCCTGATCGGTGACGATGAGCATGGCTGGGGCGCTGACGGCATCTTCAACTTTGAGGGTGGCTGCTACGCAAAGACCATCAGGCTGTCGGCCGAGGCCGAGCCGGAGATTTTCGCAACTACTCAGCGCTTTGGCACTGTTCTCGAAAATGTCATTCTCGATGAGCGTCGTGTGCCGGACTTTGACGACGGTTCGCTGACCGAAAACACCCGTTGTGCCTATCCGCTCGACTTCATTCCCAATGCCTCGGCTACGGGACTTGCAGCGCATCCGCGCAATATCATCATGCTGACGGCAGATGCATTTGGCGTCATGCCGCCGATTGCCGAGCTCACACCGGCGCAGGCAATGTATCACTTCCTGTCCGGCTATACCGCCAAGGTTGCCGGTACCGAAAAGGGCGTAACCGAGCCGCAAGCGACCTTTTCGACCTGTTTCGGCGCTCCGTTCATGCCGCGCCATCCTTCCGAATACGGAAATCTGCTGCGCGACCTGATTTCCAATCACGGCGTCAAATGCTGGCTCGTCAATACCGGCTGGACCGGCGGTCCGCACGGTGTCGGCAAGCGCATGCCAATTGCCGCCACCCGCGCCTTGCTGACTGCGGCACTGGACGGCTCGCTCAACAATGTCGAATTCAGGATCGACGGGAATTTCGGTTTTGCCGTACCGGTTTCGGTTCCAGGTGTTGATTCAACGATCCTTGACCCGCGTTCAACCTGGGCCGATCCTGCTGCCTATGACTTGCAGGCGCGCAAGCTGGTTTCGATGTTCATCGCCAATTTTGCGAAGTTCGAGACACATGTTGACAATGCAGTGTTGGAGGCAGCGCCTGCCCATCTTCAGGCAGCCGAATAGGCATACGCATCGTATCAATCCGCGAAATTGCAGGGCCCTGCCATCTGGCGGGGCTTTTTGCTTGCCCACAGCTTCTCCAAATGCGAGATTTGCTATCGGCTATTGCGTCGCGAAATTGGCGACAGAATGCAGATTGGGCCTGACAAAAGGAGGCAGTTTTGGGAATTTTCGATTTTGTGAAATCTGTGGGCAAGAAGCTCGGGATAGGCTCGGAAGAGGAAGCACCGACCGCGGAAGAGCTGAAGAAGGAACTCGACAGTCACGGTCTGGGCACCGACAAGGTCCAGGTCGAGATCAAGGGAGACACCGCCGTCATCAAGGGCGAGGTTGCCGACCAGTCGATCTTTGAAAAGGCGGTGATCGCGGTAGGTAACACGCTGGGTGTATCGAAAGTCGAGGCCAGCGAGATCAAGGTTGCCGCTGCCGGCGATGCAGCACCTGCCGACCCGGTTTTCTACACGGTCAAGAAGGGCGACAATCTGTGGAAGATCGCCGAGCGCAATTATGGAAAGGGCAAGGGCGCCAAATATACGGTGATTTTCGAAGCCAACAAGCCGATGCTGAAAGACCCGGACCTGATCTATCCCGGCCAGGTTCTGCGCATTCCTGCACTTGACTAGGAACTGACCCCGGCGGCGGCATCCTTGCTCAGCCGGGGTTTTGCTTTTGCCCGAACAGCAGATCGAGAATGCCGCGCGGTTTGCGCTTTTCCCCGGACAGATCGCCATTGGGACGCGGGCCATTGTCATTGCCATTTTCGGCAATCGGTACAGGTGCCTGATCGGCGGCTCCAGGCGCGGGGCGTTGCAACGGAAGTGCTGCCGTTTCGGGAACATAAGCGCCCGGCAGGTCAGCCACCGGCACGCCCTTGTGCGCAGCGATCATGAATTTCCCCCAGGCCTGCGCCGGTAAGGAACCACCCGTGACCTTGTTCATCGGTGTTCCATCGTCATTGCCAAACCAGATGCCGGCAACCAGATTGGCCGTGTAGCCAACAAACAGCGCATCGCGCGAATTCTGCGTGGTTCCGGTCTTGCCGGCGGTTTGCCAACCTGGAATCCGGGCTGCCTTTCCGGTTCCCGAATTCACCACGCGCATCAGCATGGAATTCATCATTCCAAGCTCGCGTGAGCGGACAACCTGCGGTTCAGGTGGTGCATTGCGCTCGTAAAGCACCTCACCATCCACGGTGGTGACACGGCGTATCAGGAAGGGTGTAACTCCGTAACCGCCATTGGAAAATGGCGCATAGGCACCGACCAGTTCCAGCAGGGACACTTCGGAAGTGCCGAGTGCGATGGAAGCATTGCGCTGCAATTCCGAACGAATGCCGAGCCGGTGTGCAGTTTCCACCACCGTCTTGGGACCTACCTCCATAACGAGCTGTGCAGCAATCGTGTTCAGAGATTGGGTCAGTCCGTCGGAAAGCGTGACCGGGCCGCGATATTTGCGGTCATAGTTTTCAGGGGTCCAGTTGCCGATCTTCACTGGCGCATCCTGACGAACCGAATCCGGACTGCGTCCAGCTTCCAGCGCGGCAAGATAGACAATCGGCTTGAAGGCGGAGCCGGGCTGCCGCTTTGCGTCTGTCGCCCGGTTGAACTGGCTTTGCGAATATTCACGCCCACCGATCAGGGCACGAATGGCACCTGTTCCGTCCAGCGCGACCAGTGCAGCCTGGCTGACATTCTTTTTGGCACCCTCGCCATCAAGCATTTCGCGAAGAATTTCCTCGCCGTTGCGTTGCAGATCAAGGTCAACCGTGGTGTCGACAATCACATCCTTGCTGACCTTGCCGATCAACGCCGGCAATTGCTGCATGATCATGTCAGCAACATAATGCTGCGAGCCGCTCCAATAGCGTTTGGCCCTGCCCGGCTGCATCGACATTGCCTGTGCTGCCTCGCGGTCAGTAACGAACCCTTCCCGCCGCATGGCGCCCAGAACTACCTGGGCACGTTCCTCGGCCGCCTTCGGATCGCGTGCCGGCGACAGGCGTGAGGGTGCCTTGAGGAGACCGGCAATGGTTGCCGCTTCAGCCAGGTTGAGGTCTCGCGCCGACTTGCCGAAATAGCGTCTTGCAGCCGCATCCACCCCGTAGGCACCAGCGCCGAAATAGACCCGGTTCAAATACAGTTCGAGGATCTGGTCCTTGCTGAACTTCGTTTCCAGCCACACCGCAAGCACGGCCTCCTGCACTTTTCGCTCCAGCGTGCGCTCAGGTTCCAGAAACAGGTTCTTCGCCAATTGCTGCGTCAGCGTCGATCCGCCCTGCACCAAACGGCCTGTTGCCAGATTGGTGAAAATGGCTCGCGACAGCCCGAGGGGGTCAAGCCCGAAATGCGATTTGAAACGCCTGTCCTCGATGGCGATGACGGCCAGCGGCAGATAGGGCGACATTTCGTCGAGACGCATGGCTTCGCCGCCTGTCGCACCCCGATTGGCAAGCAATTCGCCATCGACCGATACGATGCGGGCATTGGGTGGCCGCTCGGGTACATTCCAGGTGCTCATTTGTGGCAGTTGCGCTGCATAATAGCCAAACAGGCAGGCAAGCCCGATGCCACCCCATACACCCAGCACCAGGCTCCAATAGACCAGTTTGCGAACAAGCGAGAAACGCCGCGCAGGCTTTGCCTGCCGCCGGGTCGGGGGCTTCCGCCTTTGCCGCGCGGCAGGTGCAGCAGGTTTTTCGCTGGTAACCTTCTGTCGTGATTGCGCAGCTTCCGGCTTGCCTTTGCCGCCTTTGCCTGTCGCAAGGACACGATCGGAAGCGTCCAGCCGGATATCCAGCGCAGACGCCTTGCGCGGACCGTCGAAGCCCGGCTCTATTCGCTTGTCGCCATTGCCTCGTCTTGCCATTTCTGCCTTTCACTTCCGCCAGGCGGTGTGGATGTTACAGACTGATGGCCACAGCCTGTGAAGTTTGAATGCGGCGATATGATGGGATTGTCCGGTCTTCATCCGCCCGGATTTGATCTCACAATGCTGTGAAATCACCCCCAAATGAACATTTGCTTAAAATTGCGACGATCCGGTTAACGCGACCTTTTCCCAGATCGGTATAGTTTTATCGAAAATCTGTAGCTGGCGCTCGATTCCGAAACCGCTGCCCTACAGAGGCAGGTTTTGGCACTCGCCGGAGGAAGCATGTCACAGGTTGCAGCAACGCATATGTCGTCGGGTCAATCCCGTATCGGCTGGGTGGACCACGCCAAGGGCTTTTGCATCATTTTCGTTGTCATGATGCACTCCACCCTCGGTGTGGGAAATGCGGCTGGGGCGGAAGGCTGGATGCATTATCTGGTTCAGTTTGCCAAACCGTTCCGGATGCCGGACTTCTTCCTGATCTCCGGGCTTTTCCTCGGGCTGGTGATCGACCGCCCCTGGCGCCGATATTTCGACCGCAAGGTCGTCCACTTCTTTTACTTTTATGTCTTGTGGCTGAGCATCCAGTTTGTCTTCAAGGCACCCGGCTGGATGGCCGAGGGCAAGACACCGGGCGAACTGGCCAGCTTCTTCGCCATGAGCTTTGTCGAACCCTTTGGCACGCTGTGGTTCATCTACATGCTGCCGGTATTCTTTGTGATTACACGGCTCTTGAAACGGTTTCACTGGGCGCTGGTTCTGGGTGCGGCGGCGGTGCTGGAAATCCTGCCCGTCCATACGGGCTGGCTGATGCTTGACGAATTTGCAGCCCGCTATGTCTATTTCCTCGCCGGTTACATGTTCGCCAATCGGATATTCGACCTGTCGGATTGGGCAATTGCCAATCATGGCAAGGCGCTGCTGCTGTTGCTGGCCTGGTTCCTCGGCAACGCATTCATGACATTCGCTCCGGTTCCGGCGCTGTTTGCCGGCCTGTCAGGCCATGAAGGAGTGACACATCTGTCCGACCTGCCAATTGTCTCGCTAGTGCTAGGCGCTGCAGGTGCCATTGCCGTGATAGTCCTGACATCGCTGCTGTCGCGGATCAGGGGAACGGATTTTCTGGGCTATCTCGGAAAAAATTCCATTGTCGTCTATCTGGCATTCTTCCTGCCGATGGCGGTGTCGCGTGCAATCTTGCTTAAATTCGCTCCCTTCCTTGACATCGGGACGATCTCACTGCTGGTCACGATCTGCGGCGTTGTGGGCCCGGTGATATTGCTGGCTGTCATCAACTGGACCGGGTTTGGTGGCTTCCTGTTCAAGCGTCCGCAATGGGCGATCCTTGACCGGACCTCGAAAGACGGGCCGACACGGAGCGGACCGGCAAAATCGGCCTTTCAGCCGGCGGAATAGCTCTGGCCCGCCAGTGCTTGCATGATCCTTGCCCAGCTCCGGATTCCCTTGTGGAAGCTCTTGAGATCGTATTTCTCATTCGGTGAATGGATATTGTCGCTGGCATGGGCGAAGCCGATCAAGAGGCTGTTCATGCCAAGAATGTTCTGGAAATCACCGACAATGGGGATCGACCCGCCCATCGCAATCAGCGCTGTATCCCGGCCCCATTCATCCTTCAGGGCAGCCGTTGCCTTTTTCAGTTCCGGAAGGTTGATGTCCAGCGAAATTGCCGGACTGCCACCATGCTCGTGAAACTCGGCCCGGCAGTCGGCTGGCAGCCGTGAAGTTACAAATTCGCGGAACGCCTTGCGTATGGCTTTCGGGTCCTGCTTGCCAACGAGCCGGAACGAAACCTTGGCGCTCGCCTTTGCCGGGATCACGGTCTTGAAACCATCTCCGGTATAGCCACCGATAATGCCGTTGAATTCCGCCGTGGGTCTGGCCCATGTCTGCTCCAGCACGCTGCGGTCCTTCTCGCCCGCAGGCACCGACAATCCGATATCGCCGAGGAATTTCTGTTCCGAAAAGCCGAGACTGCCCCATTGCTGCAGGATTTCCGCCGGTGTCTCGCTGACGCCATCGTAAAAACCCGGCAGCGTTACCCTGCCATTGTCGTCATGCAGTCCGGCAAGAACGCGCGTGAGCACCCGGATCGGGTTGGCAGCCGCCGAGCCGTAATAGCCCGAATGCAGATCGCGGCTTGCCGCGTGGATGGTCAGTTCTTCGCCGACCAGACCGCGCAAGCCGGTGGAGATCGCAGGCGTATCGCTGTCCCACATGTTTGTGTCGCATACGAGGGCAATGTCGGCCTTCAATTCATCGCGATAGGCTTCCAGGAACGGTTTCAGCGAGGGCGAGCCGGATTCTTCCTCGCCCTCGAACAGGATCGTCACCGAAATCGGCAAACCGCCTGCGGTGTTTTTCCAGGCACGTGCCGCCTCCACGAAGGTCATCAACTGGCCCTTGTCATCCGAGGTGCCGCGTCCGGTCATCACCTTGCCCGAAGCGCCGTCACGCAGCGATGGCTCGAAGGGCGGATGGCTCCAAAGGTTCAGCGGATCGACCGGCTGCACATCGTAATGACCGTAAAACAGGACATGCGGCGCACCGGCAGGTCCCTTGTAATGGGCGACAACCATCGGATGGCCGGGGGTATCGACAACACGTGCTTCAAAACCAATGCCGCCAAGGTCATCAACCAGCCACTGCGCCGCGTTGCGGCATTCCCCGGCAAAGGCCGGATCGGTGGAGATGCTGGGGATTTTCACCAGGTCAAACAGCCTGGCCACCGCGGCATTCAGTGTTTTGTCGATTTCGCCAAGGACTTCCGCTGTACCGGCCATGATTCGCTCCGCTCGCACTCGCTGGTTGAAGCCGCAGTTTCACCGCTTCGCCGGTCAAATCAATGGCATATCGCAAAATCGGGCACAAAAAATGGCCGCAATGGCGGCCAAGGAAATCTGGAAGTCATGTCGGAGAGAAACTGACCGGACCGCCGTGGCCTGTCGGCGGGTGGGGGGGAATGGCCACAGCGGTCCGTGTCATGTTTCGCAGTGGCTGTTGTTGGGCTCTGGCCACTGCGCCTCCGCGCCAGCGGGGGACGGGCTGGGGCGGAATGACCGATCTCTCGGCCACAACCGTTAACTGGTGCGCAAAAGCAGGCGTTTCAACAGGGAAATTCTCACGCAACGGTGATTTTTCATTAATTTTTTGTTAGGAATTGCAAAAATACAGGCAGGGTCACCGTCATGAGCGCCACGCATGAATACCGCGCCACAGTGTCATGGACCGGCAATCGCGGCACCGGCACCAGCGCCTACAGGGCCTATGACCGGACCTGGGACCTGGAAAGCCCCGGCAAGCCGGTCCTGCATTGTTCCAATGATCCGCTACTGGGCGGCGATCCGGCCAGATACAATCCCGAGGACATGCTGCTCGCCTCGCTGTCCGCCTGCCACATGCTGTGGTACCTGCATCTGTGCGCCAATGCGGGCATTGTTGTCACCAGCTATCGCGACGAGCCGATGGGCATTGGTGAGACGGCAAACAATGGCGCTGGCCGGTTTCTCTCCGCGACCCTGCGGCCCAGGATCACGATTGCCAGAGGCGGCGACACCGCCCGCGCCGAACAAATCCACCACGAAGTGCACCACTATTGCTTCATCGCCAGATCAGTGAATTTCCCGGTGAGTTACGAGCCGGAGATTGAGGTGGGCTAGGGGGGCAGGGGCCAGCAATCCATGCTTACTTGAGATTGGTTGGAGCTACGCGCCGCATTGTAAGATCAAGACTGACGGGACGAGGCGTTCGCTGCGGGTGCTCACGAACGGCGGCTTTGAGCCCATTTTGAACGATGCTGCGGTTTCCTCGAATGTCAGCTTGCAAGATGGCACGAGCCTAAAACTTTACGTAGCGGTACAAGTTCTTGAGCGAAAAGCTCTATTCCCTCACCACTCTTGCAATGTAGTGAGGATTTTCGCCGCACGAGATCAAGTGAGGCGGCTGCATACTTCGCCGAACGTCCAAAAACGATGTACGTTCGGCCTTTTGATTCAAGCTCGCTCCGACGATTTCACTTTCTGAAAGATACCGGCTCACCAGTCGTCGCAAGACCTCTTCCATCTGCCTGTCGGACAAGAGGTGCAAAGGAACCTCCCTTTCAAAGATCAACTCTGTTCCGTCAAATCCTTCGATGCGCCAGACATGCTTTTCTTTCATGAACGCTTGCGCCCGCGAAGCCACCAACCCAATGTTGCCATCAGCACCGCAACAAGGATGGCCATAATCCAGCTAATCGGCGCGACCCCAGTGTATCGCGTCGATGCCAATACGAGTGTGTCAACAACACCGAGCGCCACGCCCGCGCCGGCAGCCATCGGCCAGTGCCGGATGAACAGCCCGGCTATGAGCCCACCAATACCGGCTATGCTCAGCAGCTTGGCGAGGAAAATTCCGAGAAGCGTAGCCATTTGCCGTCAGCTCCTTAGTTCAGACGCTGCTGGGACTTTGAGTGTAATGTTTGTTGCGCACTTAAAATGGAGCAAATTCAACTGTTTCGCACATCATCGATACTGTTCGTGACTGCCACTGGTATTGATATGCTCCCTCATCAAAATCAGCGCACGGCAACAAAGGGCTTTGCCCGCCTTTGTTCGTAACAACCTTCTGCGCGTGATAGTTCCAAAATGTATAGTTCCCTCTGCTGTTATCTGGCTCAAACCGGCTTACGTTGACAATGCCGCAGCTGCCCTCTGGGCCATCCTGACGAACATTCCAATTTCCTGTTGCAGGAAAATGTTGGAAACGCTGGCTGTACGGATGAGCGCTAATCACGCAAGTGCGCCTATCGCGCTCGCTACCATATTTCAGCAGAGCCGCGTAGTTTTGCTCGCTCTGTTCGTTACAAAAAGTAGCAAATAGTTCAAGGAAGCGAAGTGTGCGTGCTTTTGTATCGGCATCCATCTTTGACGTTTCAGAGAGATATTGTTGGCGATCCACACCGGGGGGTACGTTGCCGTCGCGAATTGCGCTGGCAGTTTCGGACATCTGGTCACATGTCTTTTTGTCGGGTTGTGAATCCGCACTCGTCCCGAACTCGCCAAGCGCTATTTCGAGCCGCTTCCGCGCTTCTTCGGCTGTCAACTTGTGGCGTACCCTTATCTGGATGAATTTGCACAACAGTTCACCGCGATCCTTGGAGCAATCGTATTGGAGGACGTCTGATCCGGTAGTGTTGTAGACAAACCCTGCTCCGGGGTGGTCTTGCGCACCAGCTGTGACGGACGTAGCCAATAGGATAGTCACAGAATACATTATCGCAGTTCGCATTGGGCTCTCCAGATTGGCGGTAATCCGAGGAAAACATACACATACCTAATCAAAACCGCGTCGATTTCATTTGCAAGTCGCTACGCCAATGGGGTGTCTACTGGCCGACGCGGTGTATGGAAAATACTGAGCGCCTAAATCGTGTCCGATTCGATCTGATAGAGTATTTTTTCTTGAGCGGGTAATTCTCTTTACCCGCACTCCGGATACATCAGTTTTGATATCCATGTCAGGGAAACGCGACACGTGCTCATGGCGGCTTCACTCCAAGCGGACGTTGTGATCGAAGACTCAAACAGCGGCTTTGTCCGTATAGCTACCATTGAACAGTGGTCGGCTGAACGTCCGCTACCAACCCCTACCCCGCCAACAACGCTTCCTTCACGAAATCCATCCTGTCCTGGCCCCAATGCATTTCCTTGCCAACAAAGAAGGTCGGCGCGCCGAAGGCACCGCGTTTTGCCGCTTCCGCACTCACCTCGATGAGTTGCTGCTTGATCGCCGGGTCGGTCGAGCGGCTCGCATATTCCTGCGGGTCAATTCCGGCAGCACTTACAATCTCGCTGATCTCGCCTGCATCCGCCAGATTGCGGTTGTCGGCCCACATCGCATCCATGAAGCCGTCCGCCAGCGCCACGAAGCGCGGATCATCCACATAGGCGAGCAGTCCGCGCATCACGTGAACCGAATTGATCGGGAAATGCTCGTTCATCCAGAATTTGACGCCATGCCGCTTTGCATAGCGCCTCAGATCATGAAACAGCCATTTGCCTTTGTTGGGAACAGTAATCGGGCTGGAACTTCCCGCTTCCTTGAACAGGCCCGGCAGGAACATCGGCCGGTAGATGATCCGCGCGCCAGTGTCTTCCACCAGCTTCGGCAATTGTTTCCATGCCAGATAACTGGCTGGTGATATCACGTCGAAAAAGAACTCGACGGTCCGTTCCTGACTGGTCATCCGGTCTCCTCCATTTGGCCAGACATTACCGTTTGCCGCCATATTGTCCATAAGCCGGGTTCATGTGCCTTGCATTTGCCGGTTGCGTGGGCAATCGTGCCCGCGAATCCCGCAGGCGCAAGCCCGCATTTGCAGATCACGCCCACAGCGTCCGGAGCCACCCATGAAAGCCGGTGACCACCTCTTCCTCGTCGACGGTTCGGCCTATATCTTCCGCGCCTATCATGCGCTCCCGCCCCTGACGCGCAAGTCTGACGGCCTGCCGGTGGGCGCGGTATCGGGTTTCTGCAACATGATGTGGAAGCTGATGAAGGACACGCGCGACACCTCGGTCGGTGTGACGCCAACGCATTTCGCCGTGATTTTCGACTATTCGTCGAAGACCTTCCGCAACACGCTCTACCCGCAATACAAGGCCAACCGCCCCGAGCCGCCGGAAGATTTGCGCCCACAATTCGCGATCATCCGCCAGGCGACCATTGCCTTCAACGTGCCCTGCATCGAGATGAAGGATTTCGAGGCAGACGACCTCATAGCCACCTATGCAAGGCAGGCGCGCGAGGCGGGCGGCGACGTGACGATCATTTCCTCCGACAAGGACCTGATGCAGCTCGTCGGGCCAAAAGTCATTCTCTATGACCAGATGAAGGACAAGCGCCTCGGTGTGGACGAAGTCGTGGAAAAATGGGGCGTGCCGCCGGAAAAGATGATCGACCTGCAGGCACTGTCGGGCGATTCGACCGACAATGTGCCCGGTGTTCCCGGCATCGGCCCCAAGACCGCTGCGCAATTGCTGGAAGAGTTCGGAGACCTGGAAACACTGCTCGCCCGGGCATCCGAGATCAAGCAGCAGAAGCGCCGCGAAAACCTGATCGAACATGCGGATCTGGCGCGCATCTCGAAGCAACTCGTCACGCTGAAGGACGATGTGCCGCTGGAAGTCGAACTTGACGCCCTGGCGCTGGAACCTGCCAACGGCCCGCAGCTTGTGGCCTTTCTCAAGGCGATGGAATTTACCTCGCTGACGCGCCGCGTTGCCGAGGCTACCGGCACCGATTCCTCGGCCGTTGAGCCTGCCGTGGTCGCCGTCAATGGCTTCGAGGCGCAGCGTGGCCCCGATCTTGAACCCGTAATGCCGGCAAATACCGCCGACGCGACACCGAAATCTGAAGAATTGGCTTCTTCCGGCGAAAATACTCCAGCAGCCCTTGTTGCACAGCGCGAGGCCGAAGTGCAGGTTTTTGACGCCACGGCTTATGAGTGCGTCCGCGACAAGGCTTCACTGATGAACTGGATCGCGGAAATCACCGAAAAAGGTGTTGTTGCCGTTGATACCGAAACCACCTCGCTTGACCCGATGCAGGCGGAACTGGTCGGCATTTCGCTTGCCACGGCTCCCGGCCGCGCCTGCTATATTCCGCTCGCTCACAAATCCGGCACCGGCGATCTTCTGGGCGGCGGTCTGGTAGCCGGACAGTTGGGCGAGCAGGAGGCACTTTCGCTTCTCAAGCCCGTGCTCGAAGACGCCGCCATTCTCAAAATAGGCCAGAACATGAAATATGACTGGCTCGTCTTCAAGGAACATGGCATCGACCTGCGCCCGTTCGACGACACCATGTTGATGTCCTACGTGCTCGACGCCGGTACCAACAGCCATGGCATGGACGAATTGTCGAAGCGCTGGCTCGGCCACGAGCCGATTTCCTACAAATCACTGACAGGATCCGGCAAATCTTCCGTCACCTTCGACATGGTCGATATCGACAAGGCGACGCAATATGCAGCCGAGGATGCCGATGTTACCTTCCGCCTTTGGCGGGTGCTGAAGCCGCGGCTGGCTGCCGAGGCAATGACCAGCGTCTATGAACGGCTGGAGCGTCCGCTGGTGGATGTGCTTGCCCGCATGGAGCAGCGCGGCATCAGCGTTGATCGCCAGATCCTGTCGCGCCTTTCGGGCGAACTGGCCCAGGCCGCAGCCGGGCTGGAAGAGGAAATCTACCAACTCGCGGGTGAGCGGTTCAATATCGGTTCGCCCAAGCAGCTTGGCGAAATCCTGTTCGGCAAGATGAACCTGCCCGGCGCCTCGAAAACCAAGACCGGCCAGTGGTCAACCTCGGCGCAGGTGCTGGAAGATCTCGCTGGCGAGGGCCATGAACTGCCGCGCAAGATCGTGTTCTGGCGCCAGCTGACCAAGCTCAAATCAACCTATACCGATGCCCTGCCCGGCTTCATCAACCCGCACACAAAGCGCGTGCATACGTCCTATGCAATGGCATCCACCTCGACAGGGCGCTTGTCCTCATCCGAGCCGAACCTGCAAAACATCCCGGTCCGCACGCTCGAAGGCCGCAAGATCAGAACAGCCTTTGTTGCCGAAAAGGGCAACAAGCTGATTTCCGCCGACTATTCGCAGATCGAATTGCGGGTGCTTGCCCATATCGCTGATATTCCGCAGTTGAAGCAGGCATTTGCCGACGGTCTCGACATCCATGCCATGACCGCATCGGAAATGTTCAACACGCCCATCGAGGGCATGGACCCGATGGTTCGCCGCCGTGCAAAGGCGATCAATTTCGGTATCATCTACGGCATTTCCGCTTTTGGCCTTGCCAACCAGCTCTCGATCCCGCGTGAAGAAGCCTCAGCCTATATCAAGACCTATTTCGAGCGCTTCCCCGGCATTCGTGACTTCATGGAAGATACCAAACGCTTTGCCCGCGCACATGGCTATGTCGAGACGATTTTCGGTCGTCGCGCCCATTATCCCGAGATCGCTGCTTCCAATCCGCAGGTGCGGGCCTTCAATGAGCGCGCCGCCATCAATGCGCCTATCCAGGGTTCGGCTGCCGACATCATTCGCCGCGCCATGGTGCGCATGGAAGACGCGCTTGCCGATGCCCGGCTATCAGCGCGCATGTTGCTGCAGGTGCATGACGAACTGATCTTCGAAACCGCCGAAGACGAGGTGGAAGCAACGATTCCCGTCATCCGCAAGGTCATGGTCGATGCGCCATTCCCGGCACTCTCCTTGAGTGTCCCGCTGCAGGTCGATGTGCGCGCAGCAGACAACTGGGATGAGGCGCATTGAGGAAAATCACGAAATGACACTCCTTGGTCTCGACCTTGGGGTCTTGGCAGGTTTTGCCCTAGCCAGCGCCCTGGTCGAAATGACCCCTGGTCCAAACATGACCTATCTCGCCATTGTCGCGGCAGGAGAAGGCCGCAAGCGCGGATTCATGTCGGTCGCCGGCGTGGCGCTGGGCCTTGCCCTGATCGGAATTGCCGCCGCACTCGGTATTACCGCGGTCCTGCAGAATTCGGTGCTGGCATGGGAGATCATGCGCTGGGCCGGGGTTCTGTATCTGCTCTGGCTCGCCTGGGAAGGCTGGCGCGGTGACAACGAAACTGTCGTTGGCAATCATGGCCAAAACCGCGGCTGGCTGCATTTTCGCCGCGGTCTTGTTACCAATCTGCTTAATCCGAAGGCGGCAATTTTCTATGTCGCGGTGCTTCCCGCCTTCCTGCCCCAAAATCCGACCCTGGCGCAGACCTTGACACTCACAATGTTGTTTGTGCTGATTGCAACCACCATTCACGCCGCGATCGTGGCATTGGCCGGTTTCGCCCAGCCCTTTCTTACCGATCCGAACCGTGAAAGGATTGCCAGGCGCACCCTTTCCCTATTGCTTGCCTTTGTGGCATTGTGGTTCGCATGGAAAACCGCCCGCTGAATTGTCAGCTGGCCAAGATTCTGGAAAGTTGTCATGGAAGCAGATCTCAGCCGCAATCCCGCTCCAGGCTTTGCCCGCAATCCGGGCTATTCAATCACCACCAAGGCTCATGATGGCGCGGTAGTAGTCTCCTTCGAGGGAACCGAGATTGCCCGCTCGCAAAATGCCGTACTGTTGCAGGAAGGCAGTTATCCGCCGGTGATCTATCTGCCAATCGAGGATGTAAACCCAACGCTCATTCGTCGCTCCTCGCATGTCACCCATTGTCCCTACAAGGGCGAGGCCAGCTACTGGAATGTCGAGATCGGCGAGCACGAGATTGACAATGCACTTTGGGGCTATGAAACCCCCTATGACGAGATGCTGGAAATCGCAGGCCTGGTAGCCTTCTATCCCGGCAAGGTGACAATCAGCACCTGACTTTCAGACACGTCCCCATCTGCCTCGCGGCCAGATCGCCCGCCGCTAACATTCAATGAGAAAAACAAGAAACACGGAATCCTTCCATGCTCTCCAACTTTCCCACCGCCCGCCTGCGCGAACTCGATGCCGCACACCACTTCCACCCATTCACGGACCATGGTGCGCTGAAACTGGATGAGCGCAGGGTTATCGTGCGCGCCGATGGCGTATGGCTGCATGACAGCGAAGGCAATCGCATCCTCGACGGCATGGCAGGGTTGTGGTGCATGAATGTCGGCCATGGCAGGCAGGAGATCGTCGAGGCGGTCCGCGCCCAGATGAGCGAATTGTCCTATTACAACACCTTCTTCAAGACGACCAATGAGCCGGTTATCGAACTCTCCGCCCTGCTCAGCGAAATCACGCCGCCGCAATTCAACATGTTTTTCTATGGCAGCTCCGGTTCGGATTCCAACGACACAATATTGCGCATGGTTCGCACCTATTGGGACCTGATGGGCAAGCCGGACAAGAAAACCGTCATTGCCCGCAAGAATGCCTATCACGGTTCAACGATTGCCGGAGCTTCGCTCGGTGGCATGGGTGGAATGCATGCACAATCCGGCCTGCCCATTCCCGGCATTGTTCATATCGCCCAGCCATACTGGTTTGGCGAGGGCATGGACATGAGCAAGGACGAATTCGGCATCCATGCTGCCCGGGAACTGGAACGCGAGATCGACCGGCTAGGTGAGGGAAATATTGCCGCCTTCATAGCCGAGCCGATCCAGGGTGCGGGAGGGGTGATCATTCCCCCCGACAGCTATTGGCCGGAGATTCGACGCATCCTGAAGGAGCGCGACATCCTGTTCGTCTCCGATGAGGTCATTTGCGGCTTTGGCCGCACCGGCAACTGGTTTGGCTGTGAAACCTATGGCACCGAGCCTGATCTCATGACCATGGCCAAGGGCCTGTCCTCCGGCTATCTGCCGATTGGTGCGGTAGCGGTTTCTCGCGAGATCGCCAGGGTCTTTCATGAAAAGGGAGGTGAATTCTACCACGGCTACACCTATTCGGGCCACCCTGCAGCCTGTGCGGCTGCCATCGCCAATCTGAAGATCATGCGCCGCGAAAAGATTGTTGAACGCGTGGCCAGTGACATCGGACCCTATCTGCAGGAACGCTGGCTCAGGCTCGGCGACCATGAACTGGTGGGCGAGGCCCGGATGACCGGTCTGGTTGGCGCGCTGGAGCTGGTGCCGGACAAGAAGAACCTTGCAAGGCGGTTCGAAAATATCGGAACGGTGGGCGCGATGGCGCGAGACAACTCATTCGCCAACGGCCTCGTGATGCGGGCTGTGCGCGACAGCCTGATCCTCTCGCCGCCGCTGGTGCTGAGCCATGAGGAGGCCGACATTCTGGTCGAAAAGGCTAGCAAGACCCTGGATGACACCTGGGCCATGTTGAAGAAACAGGGTCTGGTCAGCCCCGAATGAACGCGCAACGAATGCCACGAACCGCTTGCCGGGGGATGTTCGCACAAGGAACATGGACCGGGCATTTCCCGTTGCCCACGCCGCACGCATCAGCTAAACAGGCTCTGTCCCGGCACAATTGCAATTCCGGGCAGAATGGCTTTCAGCACCCGTAGCTCAGCTGGATAGAGCGCTGCCCTCCGAAGGCAGAGG
>JAGRLM010000009.1:445-1175 GCA_020441795.1 Nitratireductor sp. | reverse complement strand
AATCCTGTCGGGTGCGCCATTTCACTTTTTCCCATGTGAATACCTCCTAAAGCATTGAATGGACTGGATAATGTCGGGTTCGAAAACCCCTCGTTCCGGGTGTAAGTAATACGCTTTGCAAATGCCAATCTGAGCACGATTCTGCGCAGGTGCATCTGACCTGAAGCCCAAAGATTCCAAGGGCTTGAGAGGAAGCGGAGCGATAGTTCGAACATTTCATCGAAGGCATGGCGCGGTTTGCCCGCATTTTCCAGTTTTTCCGCCTTGATGAGCTTTTCCTTTTCCAGTTTGGCAAGCTTGGTTTCATAGGCGGAGATCACCATGGGGTTCTCAGCGCCAACGATACGTTCCAGCAATTGATCGACCTGTCGGTCAATCGCGCTTATGTCGCGCTTGATCGTGGCCGCCGCGTGCTTGGCCTGTGCCAATCGTTGGTTCCAGGCATCCTTGAACATGGCCTTGGCCAGCGCGAATAGATTGTCTGCGGGCTGCAGTGATTTCAGGATGACCTCGAACTCGCCTTCGATCTTGTCGCGGGCAATCGACTTGCGATAGCTCGAACACTCCTTGGCATAGCACATGTAATATGGGTGCTTCTTGCCGGTCTGGCTTTTCGACCAGCAGGCGGTCAGCGGCTTTCCGCAATCACCGCAGGCGACAAATCCGCGAAGCGGGAAATCCTCGTTGATGTCCTTGCGAGCGGGCGCGCGAGCGCCTTCGCGCAGGCGGG